>DAOSWJ010000231.1:0-5690 GCA_035380005.1 Prolixibacteraceae bacterium
GCCATTGCCCTATACATGGGCCGCAAGCATTGGCAAAAACGTTGCCGCCAATTTTTTCGAATGTATCGATAAAGCCATCTCGCTCAATGGTGTAACGAACTTGTTCCGAACCCGGTGTAATTGTGTACATGGATTTAGCTTTCAGTTTTTTGTCAACAGCTTGTTGGGCTAACGATGCTGCTCTCGAAATGTCTTCGTACGATGAGTTGGTACACGAACCGATAAGTCCAACTTCAATTTTTACAGGCCATCCATTCTTTTCAGCTTCTTCTTTCATTTTACTGATTGGTGTAGCCAAGTCGGGTGTGAAAGGGCCATTGAGGTGGGGTTCAAGTTCCGAGAGGTTTATTTCGATTACTTGGTCGAAATATTTTTCGGGGTTGGCATAAACTTCGGGGTCGCCAGTTAAATAAGGGGCAATTTGATCGGCCAGTTTAACAACTTCTTCGCGCCCGGTTGCTGTCAGGTAACGGCGCATCGAGTCGTCGTAACCAAATGTTGAAGTGGTTGCGCCAATTTCGGCACCCATGTTACAAATGGTGCCTTTTCCGGTGCATGATATCGATTGTGCTCCATCGCCAAAATATTCAACAACCGCACCTGTGCCTCCTTTAACGGTTAGAATGCCTGCCACTTTCAAAATGATATCTTTTGGTGCAGCCCATCCGTTAAGTTTTCCGGTGAGTTTAACACCAATTAGTTTGGGCATTTTAAGTTCCCAAGCCATTCCCGCCATTACGTCAACAGCATCGGCTCCACCAACACCAATGGCAATCATGCCCAAGCCGCCTGCGTTAACTGTATGCGAGTCGGTTCCAATCATCATTCCTCCGGGGAAAGCATAATTTTCTAACACCACCTGGTGAATAATTCCGGCTCCGGGTTTCCAAAAACCAATACCGTATTTATTCGATACTGATTCAAGAAAATTATAAACTTCGTTGTTTTTGTTGAGTGCTTCCTGTAAATCTTTGTCGGCACCAATGTGGGCCTGAATCAAGTGATCGGCATGTACTGTTGATGGTACTGCCACTTTGCTTTTGCCGGCTTGCATAAATTGAAGCAATGCCATTTGCGCAGTTGCATCCTGCATGGCTACACGGTCGGGAGCAAAATCAACATAGTCGGTTCCGCGTTTAAAGCTTATTAAATCAGTGTTTTGGTGTAAATGTGCGTACAGTATTTTTTCGGTAAGTGTTAGCGGGCGGTTTAAGTTGGTTTTAGCCAAATCAACCTTTTGGGTAAATTGGCTGTAAACATTTTTGATAAGGTCTAAGTCGAATAGCATAACTGATCTTATTTTTTGGTTTTCTTTTTTTACACAAGAATGTGAATTGTCATTTTTAAAACAAAAAGTTAAGTTAAAAGTTTTATCATTTTTACAATTTATTTATGTTAATGGTTTCACTGTCCTGTTTTTTATAATTTTGAATGTTTTTTATGGTGATTTATCATCAATTAACATTTTCTTTTTAACTTGAGCCAAAATCTTGAATTCATGAAGCCACTCTTTCTATCTGTTTTTCTTTTATTGGGATTTTTTGTGCTTAATGGTCAAATCCGAAACGGTTGGCGATCGGTTTACGACAAAGACGGGCGTTTAACTCGTATGAATTATTACGACAATGGACGCAATGTAATCGACTCGAGCATGTATTTTCAGTTTTATACCGATAATGCGATAAAGGCATTCATTACCGGTGAGTTTTCGCCACAAAGCGGAGAAGTTAACGGTTTGGTTGCTTTGTTCGATGAAGCCGGCAACTTAACCAGTTATGCAAGTAAAGAAAAAAGCGAAACATTGTTCGACGTACGTTGTGATTACAATCAGGATTGCAAGGCGATTTGGCTCGACGAATTCAATGTGTTGAATAATGAATGGGAGTGTGGCGACTTTTCGGTTTACGATGGGCAAATGATTATCCATAACCAAACCATGATTGGAGAAGCAATTTATCGGCCTCATGTTCCGGTAAATATTCATAAACCTTATAATTGCAGGGTCGAAATTCCTGTTTTGGGCAATTCGGCCAAGCAAGGCATTGCAATAGGTTGGGACGATAAGGATAATTATTTGTTGTTTGAAATATCGTTTGGTACTTATTACAATGTTTATCATTCGGTTAATGGCGAGCTAAATGATCTTACGCAAGGTAGAAAAAAGATTGAAAAACCTTCGGGGTCAATTAATGCAATTGTTTTACGTAATACTGGCGATAATATTTTATTTGAAATAAACGAAAAGCTCGAAATGGTTATTCCTTTGCCAAAACTCAAAGGCGATAAAATAGCTTTGTTGACCAGAGCAAAGGGCGATGCAAAATTTGCCAGTTTTATTTTTGCTTCCGATATTGGAGAAACCGATCATTTCTATGAGCAGGTATGGATAGGAAAGGGTAGTGGGTTTTTTATTTCTTCAAACCGGATACTTACCACATTCGACGTGATTTCGGATGCCCGTAAGCTTAGGGCTAGGGCTAGGATTGGGGGGCGGGACTTTGTTTTGCCACTTAAAATTTTTAGGCTCGAGGAAGAAAATAATTTGGCCATATTAATGGTTGATGATAAAGAATTTAAAGCTTTCGATCAAATTCCTTATGGTTACTCAAGCACAGCACCTGTCTCTGAATCGTCGGTTTGGGCCTTGGGGTATCCTAACGCGGTAAGTGCTGTTTATATGCCACCCGAAGTTTATGAAGGCAAGGTGTTGCCAACTTCGTCAATGACAGTAGGTTATCGCTTGCTCGAAATGCCTTTCAGGTTTGGCTTAATGGGCGCACCAGTTTTCGACAATGATGCAAACCTGATAGGGATTACTGCTTACAAAGGACTAGACCTAAGATACACCGAAATTATTGACTTTCATCATAACTCACGTTTAATGAAAGCAACATTGGGCAAATTTGATACTTCTCTCGAGGCCGAAATAGAATCATTAAGCCTTCAGGAGAAAATCAAGCGCCTTTCCGAAACGGTTGTAATTATTGAGTCGAATGTTTTTGGTGAGTATGCTGTTCAATACTAAATTTCGCTTTCTTTCAGTTTTTCAGCATTTTCTTCAAGCTGTAGTTTGTCTATAATTTCCTGAATGTCGCCATCGATTATTGCTGGTAAATTGTACAAGGTTAAGCCAATGCGATGGTCGGTAACCCTACCTTGCGGCCAGTTATAGGTGCGAATTTTTGCCGAGCGGTCGCCAGTCGATACCATTGTTTTACGTTTTGAAGCTATTTCATCGATGTATTTTTGGTATTCCATGTTGTAAATGCGGGTGCGTAATTCGGCCATTGCCTTATCGAGGTTTTTTAATTTCGATTTTTGGTCTTGGCACTGAACAACAATTCCGGTTGGAATGTGCGTAAGCCTTATTGCCGAATAGGTTGTGTTTACCGACTGGCCACCGGGTCCCGATGAACAAAACTCATCACGGCGAATGTCTTCATTCCGTAATTCAATGTCGAATTCTTCGGCTTCGGGCAATACTGCAACCGATGCTGCCGATGTATGCACCCTGCCTTGGGTTTCGGTTTGGGGCACGCGTTGTACCCTGTGCACGCCCGATTCATATTTTAATACCCCGTAAACCCCTTCGCCGCTAACTTTCGATACAATTTCTTTGTACCCGCCGGCAGTGCCTTCGGTGTAATGTGTAACTTCTAGTCGCCAACCTTTGCGTTCGCAAAATTTTGAATACATGCGAAACAAGTCGCCGGCAAAAATACTGGCTTCGTCGCCACCTGTACCGGCTCGTATTTCTAAAATGGCATTTTTCCTGTCTTCGGGATCGGCAGGTATTAATAAAAGTTTAATTTCCTGCTCTTTAGGATCAACTTGTTCTTCGAGTTGTTCCAATTCTTCCTTGGCCATTTCGCGCATTTCGTCGTCGGTTTCAGAAGCTAACATCTCTTTTGTTGAAGCAATGTTATCGAGTATGTTTTTGTATTCGGTGAAAGCTTTTACCAAACCTTCGAGGGTTTTATAGTCTTGGTTCAATTTCACATACCGTTTCATATCTTTCATTACTTCGGGGTCGGTAATTTGTTTGCCTGTCTCCTCGAAACGGTATCTTATGTTTTCAAATTTGTCGATGAATCTGTTGTCTGCCATAATGTTGTTGCTTGATGCTGATTTTTTACTGTTGGATTTTTGTGCCTGTAGAATATAATTCAGGCTTAAAATTAATTTTAGTCAAGCGACTTTATATGTACTCAAATACGCCGAATTGCGATTCGATTGTAAGTTTCTTGCCTTCATATTTTTCAACCCTTCCAACTATTTGGGCATCAACATTAAATGATTTTGCTATTTCGATAATTTTTGTGGCTACATCTTCCGAAGTGTAGAACTCAAAACGATGCCCCATATTGAAAACTTTGTACATTTCTTTCCATTCGGTACCCGATTCTTTTTGAATAATTTCGAAGAGTGGGGCAACTGGAAACAGGTTGTTTTTAATTACATGTACATTGTTAACAAAATGCAAAACTTTGGTTTGTGCACCTCCCGAACAATGTATCATCCCATCAATTTGGCTGCGATATTCATCGAGAACTTTTTTAACAATGGGAGCATATGTGCGGGTTGGCGATAGTACCATTTGTCCTGCATCGATGCCAATGGCATTTATTTGGTCGGTAAGTTGGTAGCTGCCGCTGTAAACTAAATCTGATGGTACTTCGGGATCGAAACTTTCGGGGAATTTTTTTGCAAGATAGTTGGCAAATACATCGTGGCGGGCCGAGGTAAGACCATTGCTGCCCATACCGCCATTGTACGTTTTTTCGTAAGTTGCTTGCCCCGTTGACGATAAGCCCACTATTACATTTCCTGCTTTAATACTCGATGCGTCAATTACATCGGATCTTTTCATACGGCAAGTTACTGTCGAATCGACAATTATAGTGCGAACCAAATCGCCTACATCGGCAGTTTCGCCACCTGTAGGTATAACATTAACACCCATTGCTGCCAGTTCGCTGCACAATTCGTCGGTTCCGTTTATGATGGCTGCAATAACTTCGCCAGGTATTTTATTTTTGTTTCGGCCGATGGTTGACGATAGCAGAATATTATCGGTAGCTCCAACACACAATAAATCGTCGATGTTCATGATGAGTGCGTCTTGCGCTATCCCTTTCCAAACCGATATATCGCCGGTTTCTTTCCAGTACATGTATGCTAACGACGATTTGGTACCTGCTCCATCGGCATGCATAATGTTGCAAAAAGCGGGGTCGTTGCCCAAATAATCGGGCACTATTTTACAAAAAGCTTTCGGGAACAATCCTTTGTCGATGTTTTTTATTGCGTTGTGAACATCTTCTTTCGATGCCGAAACGCCGCGGGCCATGTACCTGTCTGATTTACTCGCCATACTTAAAAATTTGGTTGGCAAAGTTAATATTTTATAGCGAATAAACCAGCTTAAACCACTAAGGGCTCTTTTTCGAAAATAAATATTTGTGTTCAGTTTTTGTCGATTATTTTTCAATATCGTTTATGGTTATTATAACTGAAGGCTTTTTGCTTTTAATTCACTTAAATAAGTCGTAAATTTTTTCGAGTTTTTTATGTAATGTATCGAAGGTGCTATGAGCCTTAAATGTTAGTATTTATTGCTTAAAATAGTATTTAAATATCAATGTTGTCCGGTTAAGCAAAAACTATTTGTAAAGATTGCTTCGCCGTGC
>DAOSWJ010000232.1:0-5655 GCA_035380005.1 Prolixibacteraceae bacterium
AAGCATTTCCATCGGCAAAAACCGAAACACTGGCCACATCTTCGGGGTCAACAATATCGAACGGATTGTGTGTAAAACCACTAATTGCACTATAATTTGCATAATGAATTGGGTGAATCATATCGTCGATAATCACCAAGGGATCGTTGCTTCCGTACAACGACGACAAGCCCCGCAAATTTACATAGCTTTTGCTGCCGGGCATTCCGGAGCCTGCAATTACCTGAGCACCGGCAAACTTACCTTGCAACATCAGATCTAACGAACTGTTTGCTTTTTGACTAACATCGCTGCTTGTAATGTACGAACCGGCCATTACGTTATCGCGAACCGAAACGGCACCCAATGGAGTAATAATTTCGTCGTCGAATGATTTGAACTCTTTACGTACCATGTAAATATTGAACGATGTTTTTCCGTTCAAGTGAATAATACGTGTTGTGTAGCCCGGTATTTGAACAACCATTCTTTCGTTCAGGTCAACAGCATCAATTTCGAACAAACCGTCTTGATTGGTGCTGGTACTTTTGCCGGCAACCGAAACCAACACCGATTGCAGCGGCTTATTGCTTGTAGCCTCTTTAATAACACCCGATATTTTGCTTAAATCTTGTGCAAAAGAAGCACCAGTACCCAAAATAATCAGCATTAAAAAGAGAACTATTGATTTATATCTATTTTGTATCATTTTTATCATTTTATGGTTTTTAAAAAAAGATTACTCAATTGGTACAAAAGTTAACCTGTCCCACATAATTGTTCCCGGATATACGGTTTTTAATTTCACAACATGCTCAGTGGTTGTTGGCCAATCGACATCGCAAATGTATTCGTCAACAAAATAAACTCCATCGATAACTGTATTTAAATCAATCACTTTATCAACTTTAATATCGTCGAAGTAGAAAATTACATTGGCCCGGTTGTACCCTTTTTTGAAATAACCATAAACACTGTACTTGCCACTTGCAATTTTGGGAAGTGTTATTTCCAAAGTCCAATAGCCTTCCGACATTACAATACAATCTTCGTTAATGAAACCTGTACCCTGAAGTTTACGCCAGTATTGCAAATAATCGCCTACCCATTTAATTTTGGCAATTCCGTTTTCACCGCCGTAAAAGTTTTTGGTTCCATCGGTACTGTAAATCTCCAGCTCGGTAAATTCAGGAAATGCAGTAAGATCGATAGTATGTGTTTGCGGAATTGCTTCTTGTGCAGGCAAAAGTTGAGTAATTCCGTGTATTACACCGTTTTTGGTCGGTATGTTTGAATACAATTGAATAAAGGTGGTTACAATTGAATCGGCATCGGATGAGTTGATCAAGAAGTCGGTTTCGACACTCATGGTCAAGAAATTAGTCCTCGAAATGGTGTAATAAACCTCATCTTCGATGTCGGACATGTAATATGTTCCTTCGATACAATGGTATTCCATATAATCGTAAAAGCCATTCCCGGGTTGGGTTATGTCGCCCTCTCCATCGTCGTACTTATTAATTAAATCGCTTACCGAATAAATTTGATTGGCATTGAAAACAGAATCGGGCACAGCTAGAATTGTATAGCGTACACGGGCAGTACCCAAGCCATAAGGAATTTCAACCACATCGAGGGTATCGCTTAAACCGGCTGCTTCAAGCCCCTCGGTAAATATCGAGAATTGTTCAAGCTCATCGATGGTTGTATAAGTACCTTTAACAACAGGATCAATCACTCTATCAATTTTGTGGATCACACCATTGGCAACAACAATATCCCTGTTGGTTATGTACGAATGCTTATTGATAATAATCTCAGAATCATCGAACTCAGATACCAGAAAATCGCCAATTGCATTTTTTTCGCTCAAACTGCCCAAACCAATGTCGCGGGTATAAATTTCGGCCGGCAACACATGATTTCGAACCACTTGCGACAATTCTTCAACACTAAAATCGCTGTAAGTATTTTTTCCTTTAAGGGCGTAGTATTCTTCCCATGCTTTATTGTCGGGCAAAAATAGTGTAAAAGGCCCGCGTGTGCTTAAAACGCCTGTCATATTTACATAGTCGGCAATTTCGAGAAACTCGCTGTAATTAAGCGAATCGGTTCCAACGAATTCGATCATTTGAAGTTCATCGGTTTCGAGGCCCCATTCAATAACCCCATAATCGCATTGAACAATTGCAAGGCTAACTAAAATCAAAATTAGCCCCATTTTTAATTTATATAATATTCTTTCCATAGCAGGTATTTTAACGGTCGTAAAATGGATTCTGTACTAATTTTGTATTTGTTTTCAGTTCGCCTTCGGGAATTGGAAGGTAGTAGCTCATTGTATCCAAAATTCTCGAACGAAGTACCGGTTTTTTCTTAACATCGGCACCTTCGAGTATCATTTGAATAATCAGGTTCTTGTTTTCAAAGTTTTTTTTCTTGGCAAAGTGCAACACATCGAACCAACGTTTTCCTTCGAAAGCAAATTCTTTATCCCTTTCCTCCATAATTATTGTACGGAACAATTCTTTTTCGGGATTGATATTCATTGGAGATTGAGCAGCCCTTTCGCGAATTTGATTGATGTATTCGTTTGCTTCGCCAAAACGGTCGAGTTCGGCCAATGCTTCGGCTTTTATCAATAAAATATCACTGAAGCGATAATAGATTACATTGGCATCGCTTTCGTTATATGTACGTTTTGTTTTCGATTCAATACTTTTGTACACAAATTTTGCACGCGGATCGGGGTAACCTTTGCGAATATCGGTTGAGGTAAAAAGCTCTTTTGCAAATGGTTTAGGTGCAATTTGCGCACTCCCCTGCAAACCCATTATATCTGTACACAATGGGTTGCGCTCCGACTCATAAGCTTCGTTAAACTGAATTTCGAAAATACTTTCAACAGAATTTCCGGGGTAAAAAAGGTAAAACCAATCGGAGGTAGGAAGCAGTTGAAATTTTCCGCTGTTGATAATTTCGTCGCAAACCTGAATGCACTTATCGTACTGTTCGCTCCAAAGATATATGTCGGCCAACAGCGCGTTAATCGCATATTTGTTAACCCTGCCCTTGTACATTTCGGGGGTTGAAGCAAATTCATCGGCAAAGGCAAAATCCCTGGCTTTTAACAAATCTGACTCAATTTGCTTAATAATAACAGCTTCGGAACTTTTTTCAATCGAAAAACTAACGGTATCGGTACTCGAAGCATTTAACACCAAAGGCACTTCTTTCCAAATACGAATCAGGTCGAAATAACATTTTGAACGGATAAACAAAGCTTCGGCTTCGTACGATTTTTGGGTTTTGGTATCGAACGTTTCATCAAGCTCAAGCACTTGACCCGAAAATTCAAGAATTGTATTCGACAGGTTTATTGCATTGTAAAATTTACTCCAACTAACACTACCATTTGTAGATAAAATATCGGACTGTGCAATTGACTGATAGCCACCGTACGACGAACCGGTTATTTCAACCATATCGGCCCTAATTTCGCCCCACATCCATAATGCAACAACATTATCGCGGTATGCATCGTACATTGCTGCCATAACAGCTGCTACATCTTCTTTCTTTTGCCAAAATTCTTGCTTAACCAACTTATTTTCGGGTTCCAAATCGAGCCATTGGTTACACGAGAAAGTGCCCACAAGGATAAGCACAAAGGCAAGCATTTTTATATATTTTGCTAAATTCTTCATATCGGTAAATTATATTAAAACTTAATATTTAAACCTATTGTAATACGCCTTCCGGGAGGTGTTCTGCTATAATCGCGAGGTAAACCGGTAGGCCCTGGCAAGCCCACTTCGGGATCTTGTCCTGAGTAGTTTGTCCAAGTGAACAAGTTGTAGGCAGTTCCATAAACACGAGCTTCTCTCAAGTTAATTTTTTCGCACAATTTTTTGCTTACATTGTACGAAAGCGAAACAGTTTTTAGGCGTAAATACGATGCATCTTCAACAAAACGGCTCGAACCCAACCAGTTGTACCCTTTGTTGTATAAGGCACGTGGAACGTCGGTTGTGTCGCCCACAGTGCGCCAGCGCCAGTTGGTTGCTTTGCTCTGGTTATCGTGGTTATACATTTTTTCGGTATCCATACGGGTTTGGTTAATAATATCCTGCCCCATTTTGTAATAGAAGAAACAGTTAAATGTCCAGTTTTTATAACTTACACGGGGACCGATACCACCCATAATACGAGGGTTATAATCGCCAAGAATATCGATGTCGAGTTCATCGATTACCCCATCGTTATTGGTGTCGGTGTATTTGGCATCGCCAGGCTCAAATTCGTAACCATTGGCTCCATGCACCATTGTCAATTGTTTTTTTCCTGTAATATCGTAAACGGGGTTTCCTTCTTTGTCAAGCACTACCAAATCGTTCTTATCGACATAAGCCCTCTCGTAGTTATATCCAAAAAAAGTACCTACCGGTACACCCGGAATTACTTTTACTTTATACTCTCCATTGTCCAACATGTTGCCCGATTCTAATGAAAAGTTTTCGGGAAGGCTTAAAACAATGTTTTCGTTGTGCGACATGTTAAAGTTGAAACTAAACTTGAAATCGGCCCTTTCAATCACTTTTGCATCAATCATAAACTCCCAACCCTGATTAAGCATTTGGCCTTCGTTTTGACTAATAGCGCCATAGCCTGAAGTTGAAGGAATAAATGAGTCTTTAATGTAGAGGTTGTTGGTGGTTTTCCGGTACATATCCACTTCGATGTTCAAGCGGTTGTTAAAACCCCAAAAGCTTAAACCGGGACTAAACTGTTCAATGGTCTCCCACTTAAGTGATGTTAACTCAATTTTATCGGGGCGAACACCGGCAACACCCATGTATCCATAGGCCGAGCTAACGCTGTAGGTGCTAAAATAGAGATAATTATCGCGTGGCGAATTACCCGACAAACCCCAGCTTCCCCTAATTTTCATATCGTCGATAAAACGCAACGATTTCATGAATGGTTCGTTGGAAATACGCCATGCAAGTGTAGCCATAGGGAAGATACCCCAACGGCTTTTACTGCTAAATTTTGAGTTACCTTCGAAGCGTACACCGGTTGTTAAAATGTATCGGTCTTTGAATTTGTACATGGCTTGTGCATAAGTACCAACCGAACGATAAGCGCCCGACGAAGCAGTAAAGCTTAACAGGTTGGCATCGCCTACCGGATCGATCAAATAGGGCGATGCCGAACGGTAAGTTTCAGTAGCATAAAACCTGTCGTTCTTCGATTCGGTGTCGAGAATACCTTGAATAACCAACTCATGATCGGGTCCCAATTGTGGTGTGAAAAGCAGCTGGTTTTTTGTAGTAACCGATGAATTTTTTGAGTACGACTCGCGTGCTTTGTTTGTCGAAGTAGTTAAAAAATCGTACCCGAGCGCTTCCCAAGGCAAAAACGAAGAGGTTTTTGCATCGGAGATATCAAGTGTAATAGTACCATCGTAAATCAACGAAGGCAGGATGTTGTACCTTACCGAAAAAGCCGCACGGGTATTGTCTTGCAGTGTTTTATTTCTACTCAGGTTGGCAACAGCCACAGGGTTAAACATGGTTGAACCCGAGCCCTGCATGGTTTCAATAGGAGTAAAATAAGAATCCAGTGGATTTCCTTCGTCGTCCATTTCATAAATCGACATGTTGGGCATTTTAA
>DAOSWJ010000233.1:0-5646 GCA_035380005.1 Prolixibacteraceae bacterium
ATTGGTGAAGATTGGGAAAACGGTAAACTTGCCCTTTCGCAAGTATATATGAGTGGAGTAATATGCGAAGAGCTGATCGACAAAGTTATGCCGCCACAAAGCCCTGTGCGAAAGTCGCAACCTAAAATGGCCATTGGTGTGTTTGAAGACTATCACATGTTAGGTAAACGCATTATCTATTCTTCGTTGCGGGCAAGTGGCTTCGAGCTGACCGATCTAGGCGGCGGCCTCTCTATTGATAAGCTTGTAGAGTTTGTACAGCGCGACAATATCAAAATATTACTCCTCTCGGTACTGATGTTGCCCTCGGCACTGCATGTAAAAGACCTAAAGCAAAAACTCAATGGCAGCGATGTGAAAATTGTGGTTGGTGGCGCACCTTTTCGTTTCGACGATCAGCTTTGGAAAGAAGTAGGTGTGGATGCATGTGGTGCAACTGTTGCCGATGCAGTTAATATTGTTAATAAAATGATGGAGGAATTATAATGAACTCAAATACCATGACTCCCATGCAACGGGTACTAACTGCTCTTTCGCACAACGAACCCGACCGTGTTCCCATGTTCCTGTTGCTCAGCCTTCATGGTGCAAAAGAATTGGGTTTAAGCATTAAAGATTATTTTTCAACTGGCGAAAATGTTGCCGAAGGTCAAATAAGGCTTCAGAAGAAATTTCAGAACGATTGTTATTATACCTTTTTTCATGCACCGCTCGAAATAGAAGCTTTTGGCGGTGAGGTAATTTATTCTAATGATGGTCCACCAAATTCGGGCATACCATTTATACGCAATGTTGAGCAAATAATGCAGCTCGAAGCTCCAAAAATTAGCGAAGCAAAAATGCTGCACAAGGTACTCGAAGCAACGAAGAAACTCTATATTGCTTCGGCTGGCAATATCCCGATTATTGGTGTGGTTATGTCGCCTTTCTCACTGCCGGTAATGCAAATGGGGTTCGATAAATATCTCGATATAATGCATTCACGAAGTGATTTATTTGAACATTTGATGCAGGTGAACGAAGAATTTTGCGTAAACTGGGCCAATGCCCAATTGGAAGCCGGTGCTACAGCCATTTGCTACTTCGATCCTGTTTCGTCGCCCACCATTATTACCCGCGATAAATACCTCGAAACAGGTTTCGAAATTGCCAAACGAACTCTTGCGCGCATCAAGGGGCCAACAGCAACCCATTTTGCATCAGGTAAGGCTTTGCCAGTGGCCGATTTATTACCTCAAACAGGTACTGCAGTTATAGGTGCAAGCTCAATGGAAGATTTATCGGACTTAAAAGCTGCTTTTCAAAAAAAGTTAACGATATTGGGTAACCTGAATGGTATTGAAATGCGAAGGTGGACTGCCGAACAAGCACGGCAAGAGGTTCGTACCGCCATACATAAAGCAGCTACGGGCGGTGGGTTTATTTTGTCCGACAACCACGGCGAAATTCCCTACCAGGTGCCCGATGAGGTGTTGCTCGCCATTTCCGATGCCGTTCGTGAGTTTGGCTCCTATCTAATAAAGTGAAATAATGAAGGAAAAGCTTTGTATTTTTATATGTAATTCATTGGTGCCCGAGGTATCACATCTGCTGCAAAGCGGCGATTACCCCGATGTGGAACTGAAAAGCTTTCCCATTAATTGCTCGGCAAAGCCTCTCGATGATGAAGGCATATTGAAGCTTGTTGGCAATCATACCGATCAATACGATAAAATTATTGTAATAGTAAGCACCTGTTTCCGAATAAAAAAAACAGTTTTAAGCAGCTATAAAAACATTGAGATACTTCAATTGGAACAATGTTTCGAGATATTGTTCAGCCTGCCTTCTGTTTATCATTTTGTAAAGCAAGGCAATTATTTAGTTACCAATGGGTGGCTTCATAATTATAAAGAACATGTTCGCGAGTGGGGTTTCAACCCTCAAACAGCCAAAAACTACTTTGGTGAATCGGTCAAAAAAGTACTTTTACTTGAAACCGGGTTGCCAGGCGATTATCAGGCTAATCTCGAAGCACTTTCCGATTATATGGGTTTGCCTTATGAAGTTTTTCCTATTGGTAATAGCCACCTCCAAAAGTCGCTCGATGCATTAATCTTTAACTGGAGAAATGAAAAGGAACGCCTCTCTTTAAATAATAGCATCATGAAGTTTTCTCGTCAAACTTCAGAACACCTACTTATTTTTAACCATCTGAAAGAACTTGTTAATATAAGCGATCCCAGGATTATTATGGATAAAGTAGGCTTTTTATGCAATATTTTATTTGCACCCGAAAAGCTTATATGCGAAAGTTTTAATGATGGCAAAACATATGAAAGCAGAATATTAAAAGAAGGTAAATCGATACGTCAACCTGAACTTTCTTTCGAAATTGTTTTTGAATTCGACCGCGAAACCCTTGGTGTTTTAGATGTTGTGAACGTTAAATTCCCCGAGTATATGCCTCAATACCAATCAATGGCATCGGTTATTGGGCAAATGGGAGGCCTGGCTATTTCAAATGCCAGGCGTTTTACCGATTTAAATGAAGCCAAGCAAAAAATTCAGGAAAGTGGGGCCCATTTCAAATCGTTAATGAAACAATCACCAGCAGTTATTGAAATTTACGATTTAGATGGCTTCCAGCGCAGTGTAAACAAAGCTTACGAAAAACTATGGGGCTTTCCGGCCTCGCATACAGTTGGTAAATTCAATTTATTTAAAAGTGATGAAGTAAAAAATACAGGCCTAATCGATTATATTAAAAAGGCATATGCAGGCGAATCGGTTAACGTGCCTGTATATAGGTTTAACTCCACAGGCAAAACCGAAGCCCATGGTTTAGGTCGTGAGCGTTGGTTAAGTACCCGTTTATATCCACTTAAAGACCAATACAACAATGTTCAAAATATTGTTATTACTCACGAAGATGTAACTGAACAAAAAATTGCAGAAGAAAAACTTGCCCAAAGAAACGAGAAATTCAAGTTATTAAGTAGATCGGCCACCGAGATGTTGCGACTTAAAACACTCGATGAGATTTATAGATACATAATCAAATGGCTGCATAACCAATACCCTAAGACAATTCTTTTGTTCAACCAAATAAACGAAGAGCAAAATACCACAAAACTTTTGTTCATAAGTGGAGTTGAACAGAGCTTGATCGATAAGGTAGATGGTATTGCCCGAGTAAAAATGCTGGGTAAAGAATTTAATCTTTTAGATTTTCATAAGGGCTTATTCAGTACTGGTAAATTCGAAAAAGTTGATGGTGACTTGTGGGCATTCTCAAATGGGGTCTTTTCAAAGGCTATAGCCCGAATAATTGAAAAGTTAATTGGTATAAAAGAAATATACTCCATAGGCATTAAGAAAGATGAAAAGCTCTTTGCTGCCATTCATTTCTTTAATCGAAGTAGCATGCCTATAACCGACAATGAATTTATTGAATCATTTCTTTCCCAATCGGCTATCATTATCGAACGAAAACTTGCCGAACTAGAGCTAGTTAAAAGCGAAAAGCGTTTCAGAACCATTTTTGAGGAATCGCCTATTGGTATTGCATTAGTTAACTCATTAAACGGTAAAATAATCGAATTGAACGATAAATATGCGTCAATTGCATGTCGTACAACCGATGAGATGAGAAACTTAAGTTGGATGCAGATAACCCACCCCGACGATGTACAGGAAGACCTCAATAACATGTCAAAACTCAATGCCGGTCAAATTACAGGTTTTAATATACACAAACGATACATCACACCAAATGGTAAAGTTGTTTGGTGTAATGTAACCATTGCACTGTTAGGATTAACGCCAGAAGGAGAATCTGTACATTTGCGAATGGTTGAAGATATTACCAAAAACAAAGAAGCAGAAAAAACACTACAACAGTTATCTCTTGCCGTTAAGCAAAACCCCGTTTCAATTGTAATAACCGATTTGGAGGGTAATGTGCAGTTTGCCAACCCGGTAGTTTCAATGGTTACCGGTTATGCCTATGAAGAGTTATTAGGAAAGAATACTCGAATATTCAGATCAAACCATACTACTACAGAAGAATATCGCAATTTATGGGATACCATTAAAATGGGCAATATTTGGAAAGGAGAGTTTTTAAATAAAAAGAAAAATGGAGAACTATATTGGGAAGACGCCATCATTTCACCGATCAAAAACAACGAAGGTGAAATTATCAATTTTATGGCCATAAAACAGGATATTACCAAGCTTAAAGAGGCAAACGAGCAAATAATTCAGAAAAACCTTGAGCTAAATGAGATAAATGCTACCAAAGACAAGTTTTTCTCAATTATCTCGCACGATTTGCGCAGTCCGCTATCGTCAATCCTTAACCTTTCTGATTTATTCAACGATGAAACATACAGCTTCTCAGCCGATGAATTAAAAACTTTTGGTCAGTCCATCAATCAAACGGCCGAATCGACATACCGCTTATTGGAAAACCTGCTTGAATGGTCGCGCCTGCAAAGAGGATCAATATTGTTTGAGCCCGAGCACATTAATATAGCCGATTTTTTAAATTCGTGCGATCATTCAGTTATTGAGAAAGCCAAAAACAAAAATATTAAAATAGCGATGCATTTTACCGAAGGCATAAGCGTATTTGCCGATGAGAATATGCTTCGTACAATTATGCGTAATTTAATATCAAATGCAATAAAATTTACAAAACCCGATGGTCAGGTTACTATAAAAATTACCGAAGAAGAACAAGGAGCAACTTTATTCTCGGTAAGTGACAATGGTATTGGTATGCCTGTCGATTTGTTAGGCAAGCTTTTTAAAGTTTCTGAAAAGGTGAATCGTACAGGTACCGATAATGAACCAAGTAGTGGCTTGGGTTTAATATTGTGCAAAGAATTTATCGAAAAACATGGTGGTCGAATTTGGGCCGAAAGTACCGAAGGAGAGGGCAGTACTTTCTATTTTGTAATACCGCCACCAACAAGCAGCTAGCTATTTGTTAAATAAGCGAATTTGTAGTTGTGTCGGGAAAAATGATTGAGGGCTTAAAGCTTTTGGCTTCTTCAAAATCCATGCTTGCATACGATATAATTATGACAATGTCGTCGACAGCTACTTTACGGGCAGCCGGCCCATTTAAGCAAATGATGCCACTACCACGTTCGCCCCTTATTACATAAGTTTCGAGGCGCTCGCCATTATTAATGTTCACAACCTGTACTTTTTCGTTTTCAATTAAATTGGCAGCATCCATTAAATCTTCGTCAATGGTAATACTCCCTACATATTGCAGGTTGGCTTCGGTTACCCTAACCTTATGAATCTTCGATTTACAAACTTCAATAAACATTTTTACGAAAAGCTTACATTATCAATTAATCTAACACTACCACACATAACAGCTATACATCCTGTTTTGTTGGGTTTATCATCCCAATTCGCAATGGGCATTAAGTCATCGTCGTTAACAATTTCGAAATATTCGGTTGTTAGGTGTTCGTTGCTATTAATTGTTTCAACAACATTTTTGATTGTTTCGATAACCGAATATTTCTTAGCATTATTGCGCGCTTCGAAAAGTGCCTTCGAAATAAGTGCAGCACTTTGTCGCTCGGCTGCCGACAAGCGCACGTTGCGCGAGCTCATGGCCAATCCGTCGGGCTCGCGAAC
>DAOSWJ010000234.1:0-5639 GCA_035380005.1 Prolixibacteraceae bacterium
TGCCACACGCCAAAGTGAGCGGCGGAATCAGCAACGTGTCGTTTGCATTCCGTGGCAACGATGTGGTGCGCGAGGCCATGCATTCGGTGTTCCTGTTCCATGCCATTAAAGCAGGCTTGGACATGGGCATTGTAAACCCCGGCATGCTGCAGATTTACGACGAAATCCCCAAGGATTTGCTCGAATTGGTTGAAGATGTGGTGTTGAACCGACGCGATGATGCCACCGAACGGTTGGTCGATTTTGCCGAAACAGTGAAGAGTCAGGGTGCGGCCGTTCAAAAGGTTGATGAGTGGCGTTCGTGGGATGCCGTAAAACGCATTCAACATGCTTTGGTAAAAGGCATTACCGATTATATTGATGAAGATTTGGCCGAAATACTGCCCGATTATTCACCCAAACTTTCGATTATCGAAGGGCCACTTATGGGCGGGATGAACATTGTGGGCGAGCTGTTTGGCGATGGAAAGATGTTCCTGCCGCAGGTAATCAAATCGGCACGGGTAATGAAGAAAGCCGTGGCTTACTTGTTGCCTTTTATTGAAGCCGAAAAAGATAAAAACGCCGCACCAACGCAGCTCAAAAAAGTGCTGATGGCCACCGTGAAAGGCGATGTGCACGACATTGGCAAAAACATCGTAGGCGTAGTTTTAGCCTGCAACAACTTCGAGGTAATCGACCTTGGGGTGATGGTTCCTACAGAAAAAATCATCGAAACGGCGTTGAACGAAAAAGTGGATGTGATTGGCCTCAGCGGTTTAATTACGCCTTCGTTGGAAGAAATGGTGAACTTTGCCCGTGTAATGAAAGAGCGTGGCCTCGACATTCCTGTGATGGTGGGTGGTGCAACCACATCGAAGCTTCATGCTGCCGTAAAAATTGCGCCCGAGTACGACCACCCAATGATTCACGTGAAAGACGCTTCTTTGAGCGCAGGTGTAGCCACCCACTTGGCCAACCACAACAACGATTTCTTCGAAGATATTAAGAAAGAATATGCCCATTTGCGCGAGATCAACGCCGGGCGCAAGCAAAAAGAATACATCCCGCTTGAAGAAGCGCGAAGAAATAAATACCAGGTCGATTGGTCGAAGTCCACCATTCACAAACCCCGCTTTTTGGGCGTGAAAATGTTTTCAGATTTCTCGTTGGAAGAAATCCGCGAGTACATCGACTGGACATTCTTCTTCATGGCCTGGGAGTTGAAGGGCACGTTCCCCAAAATCCTCACCGATGAAAAGCAAGGAGCCGAAGCCCGCAAACTTTTTGCCGAGGCCAACACCCTGCTCGACGAGATTGTGGAGCGCAAGCTGTTCCGTGCCAACGGCGTAGTTGGTTTTTGGCCGGCCAACGCGGTGGGCGACGACATTGAAATTTACAGCGACGAGAACCGCAGCGAGGTGATTGGCAAGTTCCACCACCTGCGCCAACAGCTGAAACCCAAAGATGGTAAGGCCAGCATGTGCTTGAGCGATTACATTGCGCCCAAGGAAAGCGGCATTATCGACTACGTGGGCGGATTTGCCGTTACGGCCGGTGTGGGCATGGAAAAATGGGTGGCCGAAGCCAAAGACAACGGCGACGACTACCGCGCCATCATGCTGCAAACCCTGAGCGACCGCTTGGCCGAGTCGTTTGCCGAAGTGATGCACACCAAGGTTCGGACAGAATTGTGGGGCTACGCGGCCGATGAAAACCTGAGCAAAGAAGAAATTTGGAAGATGAAATACGCGGGCATCCGTCCGGCATTGGGCTATCCCGCTTGTCCCGAGCACAGCGAGAAGCAAGAGCTTTTCCGGCTGTTGATGGCCACCGAGCGCACGGGAATCAGCTTAACCGAGAACTTTGCCATGTATCCAACCGCCTCTGTTAGCGGGCAGTACTTTGCAAATCCCGAATCGTACTACTTCGGCGTTGACAAAATTGGACGCGACCAAGTAGAAGATTACGCCAAGCGCAAAGGCATGCCCATTGAAGAAGTTGAGCGGTTTTTAAATGCCGATTTGAATTACAAGTAGTTTTTGTAACTTTGAAAGCAAACAACAAAATGCAATCAAGTTATTATGGAAAACACAGACATACGTTGGAGGCAAAGGTTCAATAGTTTCCTTAAAGCTTTTTCACAACTAAAAGATGCAGTTGTGCTTTCATCGGAGCGCGTTCTGTCCGGTTTGGAAGAACAAGGTATGATTCAGGCCTTTGAATATACGCACGAATTAGCCTGGAAAATGACAAAAGATTTTCTGCAAGAAAAAGGGAACAACGATTTGTATGGTTCTAAAGATACAACTCGTTTAGCTTTTAAACTTGGAATTATTGAAAACGGTGAAGTTTGGATGGATATGATAAAAAGCCGAAATTTAACATCTCATACATACAACGAGGATACTGCAAAAAATATCGTAGCCGATATCAAAAATAGATATTTCCCCGAATTCGAGAATATAAAAATGAAGTTTGAAGCACTTTAACAATAACTATGAAATTTGGATTAAACGATAAAACATTGGTATTAATCCGATCAGTTTTGAGCTCTTTTCCCGAGATCGATAAAGCCATTCTCTACGGATCAAGAGCAAAAGGCACTTTTAAAAATGGTTCAGATATTGATTTGACCTTGATCGGCAACAATTTGAATCAATCCATTTTGTTTGAACTCATCGGTAAAATTGATGACCTAATGCTTCCTTATTCGTTTGACATTTCAATCTTCGAAAAGGTTTCAAATCCTGAATTTAAGGCACATGTGAACCGTGTTGGTAAAACATTTTTCGAGAAAACACACGCTGACTAAAGTTAGTAAGATTTAACACTCATTATTGATTCCAGATCAAAATTGACCACAACCAAGTTGAATACTATGCTCATCGAAGAAATTGAGCGGTTTTTGAATGCCGATTTGAATTACAAATAATTCAATTAGTAGCTAAAACTGCTCCCCCCCAAAAACTCGCGCAACAACGATGTAGGCGGTATTTCTTCGTCTTCGATGGTTTTGAAATAGCCAACAAATTTAAGCAAGCGTAAAGCCTCTGCAAATTCGGGTTGGTTTTCGGGCACCGATTTCAACAAAGGTTCGAGGTATTTTTTCAGAACACCCAGTTCGTAAAGCAAAGCCGAATTAAACATTATATCGGAATTCTCCTGATGCGGAAAAATATTTTTTTCTTCGCCACGGCGCACACTTGGCCATCGCCTGATTGTTTCCAAGGCAGAATAACCACGGTATTTGGCATCACGTATTGTTCTTCTTATTAATCGGTTATCGGTAGTTGAAATTGGATTATGGTCGTCGATCGAAATTGAGGTAAGCGCCGAAATAAATATACGATAAGTAATTGCCTTATCAATTAACGGGATCAAATCGGGATTAAGCGCATGAATGCCTTCAATAATAAGCACATCGTTATCTTTAAGTTGTAAAAGATCGCCATCGAAAAAGCGTTTACCATCGGTAAAGCTGAACTTTGGCAGTTCAACGGTTTCGCCATTAATTAGCTGAATAAGCTGTTGGTTAAAAAACCCCACATCGATGGCTTCGAGTGCTTCAAAATCGTAATTACCATCCTAATCGAGCGGGGTAAATTCACGATCGACAAAATAATTGTCGAGCGAGATCATGTGTGGTTTATTGCCGCATACCGAAAGCTGAACGCCCAAACGCTTACTGAAAGTTGTTTTCCCCGATGATGAAGGACCGGCAACCATAACCAGCTTAACCCTTGGGTTTCGGTTCGATATGGTTGTGGCAATCTCGGCAATTTTTTTCTCGTGCAATGCTTCCGAAATTTTGATTACATCGCCCGATTTACCTTGTTTTACAAAATGGTTCAACTGACCAATATCGGCAACACCCAATATTTCGGCCCAATCTTTATGCTCCCTAAAAATACCGAAAAGTTTTTCCTGTTGCACATAATCGCGCAAACGGGTAATAGATTTTTCGCTGGGCAGCCGCAGCAACATACCACCATTAAATCGTTCAATATCAAAATTTTCGATATAACCCGATGATGGCAGCAAATGGCCATGGAAATAATTGGGCGTGTTGTTAAAATAATAAATATAAGCATACAGCCAGCCCGATTCGGAGTAGAGTCCAACCTTATCGTCCAAGCCGTTTTCGGTATATTCTTCTAAAATACGGTTAAGTTGCTTACCCTGTAGCACAAAGGGCAAATCGGCATCGATCAGCTCTTGCATCCGTATTTTAATTTCGTTAACACACGAATCGCAAAATGTAGTTCCCATTCCTTCGAGTTCGCAATAATAACCACGCGAAATGGCATGATCAATTTTAACTTTCGCATCGGGGTAAAGATCTTTTACCGCAGCATAAAGCACAAAGAATAGCGAGCGGGTGTACATGCGCTGTCCGTCGGGGTGACTGTAATCGATAAAACGAATGTTTTTGGGTTTTACAATATCGAACGACAACTCGCGCACCTTGTTGTTCACAAAAGCCCCGCAAACAGGAAAATCGGAGACAATGTTCAGCTGTTCCGAAATCTGTTTCAATGTTGTTCCAAGTTCAAAAGTATGGTATTGATTGGTGTTTTCACAAAATATCTCGATTAATCGCATAATGTTCAATTTATAGCTTTGTTGTTTTTGATAAAATTAGAAAAATGTAGCCAACCGAAAAATGATCGCATGTTTTTTTTAAAATAATATTAAAAGATAAAAACATCTTATTTGTTGTTTTGTTATAAAAACCAGTTAACATACAATAAGAAGACAACTATGAACAGATTTCTACTTCCAACAACTTTATTTTTTATGCTTTTATTTACATTCAATAAAAGCGGGTTTGCACAAATCGCCGTTACATCGGCCGATTTTACTTCGCAGTTGCAATTGGGCAAACAGGTAAGTACCTATCTCGATCGCACAAGCACTCAAGTTAATGTCGGAACACAGGGAGCAACATCGTGGGATTTCAGCACACTTGTTATTAATGACGAATTCATTACCGAAAGCAAGCAACATTCCACTTCGCCTTATGCTTCGGATTTTCCCGCTGCCATGTACGCCTCAAACTACGAAGGTATTTTCGAAGGGAACTATTCAAACACATGGGTTTACAACTCGGTAAACAATTCTTTTTTAACACACGGAACAGGAACTGTTGCCAATACACAAGCTGGAAATATCAAAACAGTTATTAAATACGAACCGGCATGGGAACAATACAGCTTTCCCATTCAATATCTCGACTCAAAAACATACAGTGGAACACAATATGTAACAACTTATGTAACTATTCCGGGTTTAGGTGAATTCCCAAACACCATTGAACAGACAGTTACAATTGAACAACATGTTGATGCGTATGGCATAGTTACGATGCCCGATGGCAAAAAACTCAATGCACTAAGGCTAATCGAGACAAGTACATTCAATTACATGGGAACCACTTCAAGTTCAACGGTAATAAGGCTTTTGACCAAAAGCGGCGAGTCGGTTTCCATAACACCGGCCAATAATCAATCGTTAAACGGCCTCATACAGATCCAAAACATCAGCTGGACCAGCGGCGATGGAGAATCGATTATTGAAGAAACGGTTAACACACCAGGCAACCTTGCTGCAAATGCCGAAAACGAAAATGTAAGCTTGAGCTGGACTGATGCTTCCGA
>DAOSWJ010000235.1:0-5636 GCA_035380005.1 Prolixibacteraceae bacterium
ATGGCTGTTACTATTCTTTTTGTATATGTTATTTTTTTGTTCATGGTTTATCAATTTTAGAATGAAACATTTATACCAAGCATTATGCGCCTGCTGGGTGGGGTGCGGCTATAATCTTTTGGTAAACTATCGGGTCGCGATGGTGCACCTACATCTGGGTCTTGTCCCGAATAATTGGTCCATGTGAAAAGGTTATAAGCTGTTGAATAAACTTTTAAGCCTTTTACATTCATTTTATTGCAAGCCCTTTCGTTGAATACGTAGCTCAACGACAGGGTTTTAAGTCTTACAAACGAGCCGTCTTCAACAAAACGGTCCGATCCGAGCCAGTTGTAACCTTTGTTGTACAAGGCACGTGGCATGTGGGTAACATCGCCCTCGCGGCGCCAGCGCCAGTTTACAGCTTTGCTTTGGTTGTCGTGGTTGTACATTTTTTCGGTATCCATTCGGGTTTGGTTAATAATTTCCTGACCTAGTTTATAATGGAAGAACGAGTTTACAACCAAGTTTTTGTATTTGATTCGGAATCCGCCACCTCCCATAATGTCGGGGTTTAAGTCTCCCAAATATTCAATGTCAAGTTCGTCGATTTTTCCATCGTGGTTTCTGTCGTTGTATTTGGCATCGCCACCTTGATAAACGTAACCACTGCTTCCGCCATGAATCATGTTCATTGGGGTTATACCATCAACTGCATAAACAATATTTCCTTCTTTGTCGCGAACAACAGCATCGCTGTCGTCAACATAAACGCCAAGGTAACGGTAGCCCAAAAAACCACCTATAGGGCGACCGGGCTCTATGCTGATTTTGTAATTGCCGTTGTCGAGCATATTGCCGTATTCGAGGCTGTAGTTATCAGGCAGGCGTACTACAATGTTTTCGTTGTGCGAAGCATTAAAATTAACACTGAATTCAAAATTGCGTTGTTTTACAATTGTATAGTCGAACATGAATTCGATGCCCCTGTTCTCCATTTCGCCATTGTTTTGGTTAAACGAAGTAAAACCTGTTGACGATGGAATTCCTGAGTTTTCTAAATAAAGATCGAGTGTTCGTTTGGTATAAACATCGAATTCAACATTCAGCCTGTTGTCGATTCCAAAAAACGAAAAACCTAAATTGGTTTGTTCAATGGTTTCCCATTTTAAGCTGGTTAATTCAATCCCGTTTGGTTTTACGCCTTGAAAATCGAGGTACGAAATATCGGAACCGGCTGTATAAGTGTTAAAGTATAGGTAGTTATCGCGTGGCGAGTTACCGCTTTGCCCCCAGCTACCTCTAATTTTCATGTCGTCGATAAAATTGGCCCACATCATAAAAGGTTCTTCTGAAATACGCCAAGCCAGCGATGTTGTTGGGAAAATACCCCAACGACTGTCTGAGCTGAATTTTGAATTACCCTCGAGTTTGGCACCAACCATAACAATGTACTTGTCGCGAAACTTGTAATTGGTTGTTAGGAATGTGCCGAATGAGCGGTATTTCGAAAACGATGAGCCTATATAATTTAGGTGTTTGTCGCCAACCGGTTGTTGGATATAAGGCGAAGCCGATTGACTGGTTTCGGTTTTCATCCAGCGGTTAACGGTTTCTTCGGTGTCGATTTGCAACATGGCGCCAAATTCATGTTCATCGCTAATGTTGGGCGCATAAACCAATTGGTTCATGGTGTAAATCGAACTTTTTTTGCTAAAATCGTTTGAGCCTTTGTTGGTAAAATCGTCCTCGTATTGGTAGCCTAAGGCTTTGTAGGGCAAGAATTTTGTGAGTTTCTCGTCGAAAATATCGAGAGTTACTGTTGAGTTGAAAATTAACTCGGGCAATATGAAATATTTAAGGCTGAAAAGTGCCCTGGCATTGTCGCGTATTTTTTTGTTTACACCAAGGTTGGCAAATGCAACAGGGTTGTAAACATCTTTTGCATTACCTTGTATGGTTTCCATTGGAGTAAAATATTCGCCAAAATGCACGTTGTTGGTATCGCGTTTGTAAACCGACAGGTTGGGCATTTTTCGGTAAGCTACCGAACGCAGCTGTTTTTCATTTTTATAGTAATGATCTTCAACATCGTAAGTACGGTCATTGTCGTAGCGGGTGTACATAATGTCGGTGCGGAACTGCAACTTCGACGAAAGGTCGTAGTCGAGCGAGCTTCGCAGGTTGATTTTTTTTAAACGGTTGCCAATTGTTGTACCAATATCGTCGTTATAACTGGTTGACATGTTGTAACGCGATTTTTCACCACCACCGCGAACCGAAAAACTATGATCCTGTGTAAAACCTATTTGTGTAATTTCTTTTACCCAATCGGTATTTTGCGCATAGTTATAATATTCTTCGTTTTCGGGGTCGTAGGCAATTTCCCAGTCGTTGTCAAAACCTTCGTTGCGAATATCGTTGTAGTGCGCTTCGCGAATCAGCTTAGCATAACCCGATCCATCGAGCATAGGTATGGGGTCGGGTTCTTTACCAAAGGTTGTTTTGAAAGTGTATTCAAAAATTGGTTTTGATTTTATACCCCTTTTGGTTTTGATCATCAATACACCATTAGAAGCTCTTGAGCCCCAAACGGCAGTCGATGCAGCATCTTTAAGCACTTCAATCGATTCGATATCTTCGGGAGAAACATCGATAAGGCTACCGAATTTTTCAATATCGGCACTGCCAAAGTCGAATGATTCGTCAAATTCGGCATCGTAAGGAATACCGTTAATAACTATAAGCGGGTTGTTTCGGGCATTAAGCGACGAAGTACCCCTTATTCGAATATTAATACCAGCGCCGGGGTCGCCCGATACTGCTGTAATATCGACGTTGCCCATGCGGCCTTGAAGCATTTCTTCAACAGTTGTTGTTGCTACAGTTTCAAGCTCTTTAAAATCCATGCGGGCAACAGCGGTTGCACGGTCACGAACTTTGGTTATTCCATCGTTGCCAATTTGTTCGGCAACAACTTTTACTTCTTCGAGGCCCAGGCTTTCCGAGTCGAGCGCTACATCTAGCGTGGTACGGTTGCCAATGCCCGATGTAAATTTGGTATATCCGATAAACGATATTTGAATTGAGTTGTTGGTATCTTTTACCCTGATCACGTAGTTCCCGTTAATGTCGGTTACTGTACCCGAAACAAACCTGCCGTTTTTGTCAATTTCAACCACGTTTACAAATGCCAATGGCTCTTTGGTGGCTTTATCGGTAACGCTACCGCTTATAATTGCCGAAGTTTGTGAATACAATGGGTTGATAAATGAAATTAACAGCAACAGGAACCCTGCCAGTAATATATTTTTCTTCATAATCTGCTAGGTTGTGTGTTATAATTTATTTTTGTAATACGGCACTAATTTTATGAACAACACCACGGCGAACTAAGTTATTAGCGTTGTTTGGAGCAACTGTAACCTTTTGTCCGCTTAGGTCGGTTACCGATAAGTTGTTGGCCGAATTGCTAATGTCGAGTTTGTTGTACACAACTCCCTGTGCTGTAGTTTCGGCAATGCTGTTGGTTTCGAATGGACCACTTACTTTGCCGTCGTCAAAAATTGTGTTTTTCCGTATAAAATGGTACGAAATGAAATCGCGCAATTTGTCGGTTTCTTCCGGAACAATACCATCGTTGATTGCCTGATTCACTGCATCGTTGTTAGGAATAAATGCAGTCCAGTAGTCGGCTTCGGCTATGAACATCAGGTTTGGAATGGTATCGAGTGTGAATGGATCAACGAAATTTGGATTGAGCATTCCTGCTGTGATCAATAATTCGGCAAAGGCTGAACAGTCAGGATCGTCGAGCAACATTTCGCCATAAGTGTAGCGTGTTCTGATTGCTTTGTCAATAATGTGCAGGTTGCCGTTTATTTCTTCTTCGGATGAAGTAATTGTAGAAACATTGTTTAGATCTTGGTTTTTACCACCTTGAATTTTTCCATTGTTGTAGTAAACATGGTTTTTCGAAAGCATTTCGAGGTAACCTTCACCGTTAAAATTCTTAAGATCTCCCATGTAAATGTGGTCTTGAAGGAATTCAACCAGCATTTCTGAGTTCATGTTTTGCCATACGCCATCTTCACCACGTGTTTGTACCATTTCGTTTACTTCGTTGTAGCGAATGTTGGCAGCTTCCATTTCTTTGTTCGAAACAGCAAACAGGGTTACTTTATTATCGTTGTCGGACAATACCGGTAACATTTCAGCAGCATTCATACAGAACAAAAAGGTAGTATAATTTTTGTCGATGAATAAGCGTCCCGGAACGGTTACAAATACGTTGGGCTCTAGTACTTTGTTCATTGCGTAAACGGGTCCGTTACTTGCCATAAAAGCCCAACTGATATCGTTACGTGAAAGGTCGATCGGATCGCCAAAACCATTAAAAAATGTTTTTTCAATTTTCGATAACAAGGTCATTGACCGTAAAAGATGCGATTGGGCAATGTAATACAATGTAATTTCAGGAACACTGTCGAGCGTTTCGTAGTACTTGTATATTGTGTTGTTAAGGTACTCTTGCATAACATCGTCGGTAGGTATATAGGCCGAAAAGATATCCTTGTAGTACCTTGGACTTTCGGGCCTTGGGCCTAACTCATTGGTTATGTTTTCAATCTGAGTGTACGATTTAATGTACATTAAAGTATTGTCTTCAATACGTTTCTTTGGATCGGTATAGCGTGCAAAACGTTGAATAATATCGTAGTAGATACCAAATTTATCCTGATTTTGCATTAAATATTCCTCAATACTTAGCATTGGTCCAACTACTTGATCGATAAAGTAAATGAAACCACTTGATGTTCTCACTTCGGCATCGGTAACCGCTGCATTGTGATAGTTCAGGTTGTCGGCCCATTTGCTGTCGGGAAACAAAAAAGTATAGTCAGAACCATCGAGTGCACCAAAGTAGTCCTCAAAAAAGTCTTTACTGAACAAAGGTACCAAGCGGTCTTCGCCATAAATTGTAAGCTCCTTACCCTTGTAAGTAGGATGATAGCGAACCATTTCCTTGTAAGGAATAACTGTACTGTTGGTGCCTTTTCGGAAAAACAAGCTTGCATATTCGCCTTGCGGGCTTTGCAGTTCGTTCCAGTAGTATTCATACTTTAACTGGTAGGCCGAACGGGCGTTAGGCAAAACGTGTAAAGTGAAAAGTTGTACAGCTTCGTCTTCACTTAAATCGTCGACACCCGATTTGCCAATCTTTGCAAAATAGGCATTAAATGCATCATCGTTAGGCACAAAAAGCGTAAAAAGTTGCTTTTCGATGGGTTCGCGATAATTCGCTTTTTCCATCAACTTGATGAAAATTTCGTAGTTTACAGTGTCTTCAAGTAGTTTTATACTTGAACCAGGTAGCCATGGAGGATCTTCGTATCGGGCTTTACCCTGCGGTTCAATACTGTCGGGGTCTTCGTTGCAGCTACAAACACCCATAAGCAATAGCACTGTAATCCAAAGGATTACGGCCTCTAGGTTTAATTTGATCATTGTTGTTAGAATTAGGTATTAAAAAACGGTTCAATTTATACATTTTTTTTGGACAACAATTAGCAATTTTTAACACTTTGTATGTTGTACAACTTATTTTTTTTTTTTTTTTTTTTTTTTATAAATTTATTTTTTTTTTTTTTTTTTTT
>DAOSWJ010000236.1:0-1284 GCA_035380005.1 Prolixibacteraceae bacterium
TTTCATGGTGCAAGTTCGGGTGTTGATCCTAGTTTGGCATTTTTCAAACAACCCATTTTATTGAAAAAGAATAATATCGGTTTATTGCCCGGTTGGGGAATAGGTAAGTCGGGTTTGTCGCTTTATTTGATCGATACCGGCTCGGTATCAAAAACTTTTGGTTTGGTGGAGTGGTTCAAAGCTCAAGTGCTGAAACCAATTTTTAGTAAATATGCCGAAAGTGAGTTTTTTGCTGCTAACGATATTGTTGTTCAGTCGGTTGAGCGCAATGGGCTTATCCCATTCGATGCGCTTATGAAGGTTTCGCATTATCAAATCGATTATTTCACCCCCATGATTCCCGAATCGTTCAGAAAACACTTTTTTGCAGGGCTTAACAATGGCCGTTTTGCATTTAAAATTTGTGGTTCGGGAGGTGGTGGATACATGCTGTGTTTTACAAATGACGAAAGTTTTACCGAGAAATACCTTCATGAAGAGGGACTTCGTTTTACAAAAGTTGTTGAGTAAAAAAACTTCGGTTTCTTTCGTTACCTTTGCAGTTCATTAATCAACAAATTTTATGGTTCGAATTGGGAAAAAAAGTGTACTCGAAGTGGTGAAGTTTACCGAGCAAGGTGCTTATCTCGACGGTGGTCCTTATGGTGAAATATTGCTTCCTCGCAGGTATGTTTCCGATAGTTTAAGCGAAGAAGACGAAATTGAAGTTTTCATATCGTTCGATTCGGAAGACCGCTTGGTTGCTACAACTGTTTTTCCAGCAATTATGGTCGATGAGTTTGGCGCTCTCGAGGTAGTTGATGTAAACCGTTTTGGTGCTTTCCTCGATTGGGGGCTACCTAAAGATTTGTTTGTTCCTTTTGCCGAACAGGCCGTTCGAATGGAAAAAGGCCAAAAATATGTAGTGCGTGCATTTGTCGATCCTAAATCGGGACGTATATTGGCTTCGTCGAAGCTTAACAAGTTTTTAAGCAAAGAGGAGTGTGAATTGCAAATCGGCGATGAGGTTGATTTGTTGATTACTGCAACTACTGATTTAGGGTTCAAAGCAATAATTAATAATAGTTTTTCAGGGTTGTTGTTTCATAATGAGTTGTTTAAGCTCATTGAAATTGGCGACAAAATGCCAGGTTATGTCAAAAATATTCGCCCCGATGGTAAAATTGATCTGAGTCTCGATAAACAGGGCTATCAACGCATCGATCCGGTTGCCGATTCGATTCTGGAAAAAATAAAGCAATCGGGTGGGGTGCTTAACTTGTCCGATAAAAGCGATCCCGATAC
>DAOSWJ010000236.1:1384-5590 GCA_035380005.1 Prolixibacteraceae bacterium
TTTGCTTATTTAGTACAATGCAAATTGAAATGTTACATTTTGGAAACAAAATTTTTGAAATCAGTCGAATCGACGGTTAAATTTTTTATACAAAAACCAAATGAATAGCAAATGCATAACAAGTGCCCCAATAGCGTACCACCAGCTATATGTAGTATGAAAGAAAGCCCTTTCGATCCACCACAATGGCGAAACCGAAAAAATCCATAGCCAGTTGCCTTTCATGAAAAAATCGGGAATAAGCATAATGAGCAGTATCCCAAAGCTTTTCGATATGGCTATACCTTCAACTTTATTGCTGGCAAAAGCGCCTAAAAAAAGCAACATCATTGGGGCTTCGGTAGCAATAATTAATGAATACAAAATAAACTGAACCAGATTAATGTTTTGATCGAGGCCGGTAAGTTTTATGAAAAAAAGGTTGAAAACAAAGCTGTACAATACAGGCATAGCCATTCGTACACTTAGATAGCCGCTTTTACCAAGTGGTGTAACTGCCAGGTAGCTGATTATGCCACTGTCGCGTTCGTCGAGCATGATAAAGCCGTACACCATGCCAAACAGCATCGGAGCAATAGGTAAAAGGAAAAAGTTGAAAAAGGGAACATATTCTTCAACTGTGATTTGGTAATTTGTTGTTACAAATTCAACGGCAAACGGAATGCCCCAAATTACAATTGCTGAGTAAAGCAGTGGTGCCAAAATGCTTAGCGAGAGCATTGGGTCGCGCCAAATTAGCTTCAGGTCACCTTTGATCATTTGCAGGTAGCTGGTCATTTTTATACTTTATTTGTTGATGATGTGTTTTTTGAATTGACGGGAGGCATAACTGTAGGCTAGTATAATCCAAATAATAAGAAAACTGCAGTTTACAACAGTTCGAACAGCAGAGGCTTTTGCTGTACTTGTTAGAAGCAGATCGGTAACATTATTTATTGGGAAAATTAACGAAACAAGGGGCATATAAAAATACAATATCAAGGGAACCCCGGTAATTAGCCCGCCCAACATTATTCCGGCTAGGTAATCGTTCAGGCTTTGTGCCCCGGCCGAAATGCCTAAACCTACAAACGAAAAAAACAACGAGCTTAAGGTAACGCCTATCATTGTCAATGGCCAATTGTTCAATAAACCGCCGGGTATAAAAGCAATAAGTACGCTAGCCAGTAAGGCAAGTATTGTAAGCGATATGGCTTTCGACCATAAATATTGGCTTAACTTAACCGGGGTAACAAATAAGCTTTGCAGCGTGTTTTGTTGCTTCTCGAGCAGTACCAAAGCACCCATAAAAGTGATGCCGATAATCGATGTGTCGGATAAAATTAGGTAAGCGGTAACGCTGCTTCGTGCCGTGAACGGTATATTGAACAGAATAATGATGTACAAAAGGCTAACCAATGCATAAACCAAATAAAACCCTTGCTTTATTTGGAATTTCACATCGAATTTTGTTAAGGTTAGAAGTTTCGATGTACTTGTTATTTGTGAATTTGGTGTTTTCATGCAAGTTCTATCTTTTATTGCAATTGCGTGCCTGTTACCTTTATAAAAATATCCTCGAGGGTAGCCTCTTGGGTATGTATTGTTTCAACCTGTTTTTGGTCTATAAGTTCGCGAAAGGCATTGTTTTGTCCGAGCCCCAACAGGTCGAATTCGGCATGTTCAATGTGGCTGTTTACACGGAAACCAACTTTTACGCTTTTTTTGCCATATTGCAGTTTAAGGCTTTCGGGCGAGTCAATCACCGGCAGTTTGCCATCAATCATAAAAGCAACCCGGTGGCAAAGTTCATCGGCATCGGTCATGTTGTGGGTTGTAAGAAAAATGGTTGTGCCATTGCTGCAAAGTTCTTTAATAATATCTTTCAACATGCGGCTGTTGGTGGGGTCGAGGCCCGAAGTGGGTTCGTCGAGAAATAGCAGATGGGGTTTGTGCAAAATCGATCTGATGAAATTAAGCCTCATGCGCATTCCTTTCGAAAAAGCTTCTACTTTAACATTACGATCGTCCCAAAGCCCTACGCGTTGTAAAAGTTCATCAATACTGAATTGTTCGCATGTGTAAAACGATGAATACAGCTGTAGGTTTTCAAGAGCCGTAAATTTTAAGTACAAATTAGGAAACTCGAAAGCTACACCAATGTTTTCGTAAAACTTTTTATCGATACTCTTGATTTCTTTATTGTTGAGCTTAACGCTACCCGAATAATTCTTCAACACACCGGTTAGCACTTTTTGAGTAGTGCTTTTACCTGCGCCGCTTGGTCCCAAAAAACCAAAAATTTCGGCATTGTCAACCTCAAACGAAATGTTTTTCAAGGTGTGCTCATTCTTTGGGGTGTAGCTAAACAGCAAATTGTTTACTGTAATCATGGTTGTTTTTTTTTAAGTATGGTTATCAAACTTACATTAAAATATAATGGTTTGAATATTAGCTTGCTATTTGATTTGTTAAACTTAACATTTAAGTCAGAATTAAAATAGCCTAAACCCTTTTTCTGTTTGGCTGTTATTACTTTCGGTTTTAAAAAGAGAAAGTAATTTATTTATGGAAAGAACAAGGCGCTTGCCCGATTGGATGAAAACACCAATGCCGGGCGGTAAAAAATATTTAGAAGTTAAACAACTTATTCAGCAACATCAGCTAAACACCATTTGTACAAGTGGTAATTGTCCGAACAGGGCCGAATGCTGGGGTGCAGGTACAGCCAGTTTTATGATTTTAGGCAACAAGTGTACCCGTAATTGTCGTTTCTGCGATGTGCCCAACATGATTCCCGATGCTCCCGATTGGGGCGAACCCCGCCGTTTGGCGCAAACAATCAAAACTTTAAAATTGAAACACTGTGTAATTACTTCGGTTGCACGCGACGATATGCCCGATGGCGGTGCAGCTTTTTGGGCTGAAACCATTCGTACAATTAAAGAAATTAACCCCGAAGTTACACTCGAAGTGCTGATCCCCGACTTTGATGCTTCGCCATCCGATATTCAAAAGGTAATTGATGCACGCCCCGAAGTGATTTCTCATAACCTCGAAACGGTGCGGCGTTTAACACCAAAGGTTCGCGACAGGGCACGCTATTCGCGCAGTTTGGCCGTGTTAAAACAGGTTGCCGATAGTGGAATTGTTCCCAAATCGGGTATTATGCTTGGCTTGGGCGAAACCACCGACGAAGTGCTGCAAACCATGGACGATTTGCGTGCAGTTGGCTGTAGAGTAATGACCCTTGGACAATACCTTTCGCCATCGGAACATCACCTCAAAATAGAAGAATTTATTCTACCCGATATTTTTAAGTTTTACAAACACGAAGGCTTGAAAAAAGGTTTTAGTTTTGTCGAAAGCACTCCATTGGTTCGGTCGTCGTATCATGCCGAACTGCATGTGAATGCATAATCTATAAATTTGAAAGAATAAAATGAACAATAAAATACAATCAAAAGTATTATCGGTGAGCAATGTAACCGACTCGGCGTATGTGTTGCGCCTCGAACGCAATGGCTTTGAGTTTAAGGCCGGGCAATATTTGGTTTTGAGTATACCCGGCGAGCGTAAGGCACGCGAGTATTCCATTTATAGCTCCGAATCAGACAGTTTTATTGAATTGCTCATCAAAGAAGTTGATCCGGGCGAAATGTCACGCCAATTAAAATACCTAAAAGTGGGTGCAAAAGTTGAAATAAGTGGCCCTTTTGGCTATTTTATTCTAAGTAACGATGCGATAGTGAACAATATCCCTGTTGTTTTTGTGGCAACCGGCACCGGCATTTCTCCTTTTCGAAGCATTATCCGATCGAACCCCTCGCTCAACTACAAAGTGCTGCATGGGGTGCGTTATAAAACCGAGGCTTATCATTTTACCGATTACAAATCGGATCGTTACCAGCTTTGTTCATCACGCGAAAATGGCATTGGCTACAAAGGCAGGGTTACCGATTATATTGCTGAAAATGGAGTTAACAAGAATGCTTTGTATTATTTATGTGGCAATTCGGCAATGATTAACGATGTAACCGACTTGCTCGAAGAACATGGGGTTTTACCCGATCAAATTAAAACTGAAGTATTTTTTTAGATAATTTCTTGCGCATTTACTAAGCTAATTGGGTCGTTTACAAATTATTTCGAAACATGTATTGTTTTTATTGGTGAAGCTTTTATATCTTTGAATCTGTCATATAGTTATAAATATCACCTAAAAAA
>DAOSWJ010000237.1:0-5541 GCA_035380005.1 Prolixibacteraceae bacterium
CCGTTCGTCTAGGGGTTAGGACGCCAGGTTTTCATCCTGGTAGCAGGGGTTCGAATCCCCTACGGGCTACATTATAAAAAGAATAGAAATGGCAAATCATAAATCAGCAGAAAAAAGGATCAGGCAAAACGCCAAAAGAAAATTAGCTAACAAATATTATGCTAAAACCATGCGTAATGCTGTTAAAAAGCTAAGGAACACAACTGAAAAGGAAGAAGCTGCAGGAATGTATCCTAAAGTAACATCGTTGGTTGACCGTTTGGCCAAGAAAAACATCATCCACAAAAACAAAGCTTCTAATTTAAAATCGAAATTAGCAGCCCACATTGCAAAATTGTAAGCAAATTACACGCTATATTTAAAAGCCGCTTAATTAGCGGCTTTTTTTATGCCCAAAATTAGTGTTGCATAATTGCCTGTAATGCTTTAATTTGGTGCCATGGCTGAATACGAAAAACTATCGATAAAAATGTGGGCAGTTGAAGACCGCCCAAGAGAGAAAATGCTCAAACATGGGTTTGCTGCTCTTTCGAATGCCGAACTGATGGCAATTTTAATCGGATCGGGAAACCGCAATGAAACTGCAGTTGAACTATCGAGGAGGATTTTGAACGATTTCGACAACAACCTCGATGCACTGGGACGATCATCGGTCGATAAGCTTAAAACATACAAAGGCATGGGCGAGGCAAAAGCAATTAACGTACTGGCAGCATTGGAATTAGGAAGGCGAAGGCAATCGCACTCAAAAGGGAACATTAAGAAAATAACACAAAGCAACGATATTTTCGATTTTCTGTCGCTTGAAATGTGCGACCTGCAACACGAAGAATTCTGGATTGTTTATCTCGACCGTTCAAATAAAATCATCGACAAAACGCGTATTAGCCAGGGTGGTATTTCGGGCACTGTTATCGATGTTCGAATAATATTGAAACAAGCACTCGACAAGCTGGCGTCCTCTATTATATTGGCACATAACCACCCAAGCGGAAACATAAGCCCAAGCCAAGCCGACACCGAAATTACCCGAAAAATAAGCAATGCCGCTAAATTGCTCGACATTTCGGTACTCGATCATTTAATTATTTCGAAACATCAATTTTATAGTTTTGCCGACGAAGGCCTACTGTAATTTTACTTATTTTTGAGCATCAATATTCAATCATGATTAATGTCTTCATTCAAAATACAACACCTCGCATTGATTATGCTTTGCGCTTAATTTTCGAGACCATTTTAAATAGCAAAGTAAAGCTGTTAAACAATTGCGATACTTTTGCTCAAACAACAGGGCCAAAAATCAATTACTCCAACATAAATATTCCCAACTGCATAAAAATTAAACCACAAGGGCTTCTGAATGAAAGTCATTTACAATATCAAAACCCAACCTTGATTAAATGGGACGAAACCCCTGCTTTTTTTACTGTAGATGAATCGGATTTACCCTTCGATATTTTTGCAGCAAGCTTTTATTTAACAAGCAGGTACGAAGAATATTTGCCAGGCAAACGCGACTCACACCAACGTTTTATGCCCCGTTACAGCATTGCCGGTCAAAATTTATTTCTCGAAAAACCGCTGGTTAACATCTGGGCACTTAAGCTCGCCAATATTATTGAAGAAAAATTCCCCGGATTCAGTTTTCAACGTTCGAAGTTCAGGTATCAACCCAGTTTCGACATCGACAATGCATGGGCCTTTCAACATAAAGGTTTGGCCAAATTTATTTTTGCGCCAGTTAAAGATATAATAAAGGGTAATTTTAAAACACTTGCTTTGCGCTTTCGGGTTTTTTGGCAAATCGAGCACGACCCTTATAACAACTATGAGTTCATGCTCTCAACCCTGAAACAATTTCATTTTAAGCCCATTACTTTCTTTTTGATGAACAGCTCAGGTAAAAGAGACCGTGCCATATCGCACCGAAACATTTTTTTTCGTAAACTGATTTTACAATTGGCAAAAGCAGGTAAAATAGGAGTACATCCCTCATACCAATCGAATAAAAAAAGCAAACAACTTTCGAAAGAAATAAAAAGGCTCGAAAACATTACCGGTAAAAAAATAAAACGAAGCAGACAGCATTATTTAAAACTAACATTTCCGAAAACTTATAGGTCACTGATTGAAAATGGCATTAAAGCCGATTACAGTATGGGGTACGCCAGCCTCCCCGGTTTTAGGGCAAGTATTGCCACACCATTTTATTTTTTCGACCTTATTGAAAACCGGGCAACAAACCTCAAGATTTACCCGTTTCAGGTAATGGACGTAACATTACTGAACTACCGGCACTTGAACCCTGACGATGCTATAAAAAAAATTGATCAACTACTGACCGAAACCGCAAAAGTTGGTGGTACTTTTATTAGCTTATGGCACAACGAAACACTTAGCGAAATTGGTCGCTGGAAAGGATGGAGAAATGTTTACACCGAAATGACACGAATGGCAGCTGAATTAAGAGATGGACAAAAAGATACTACTTCTTAGCAACAATCAAATCGACACTCAACTTTGGGACCGAGTTATTCAAAATGCGCCCAACTCGAGGGTTTATGCCGAAAGCTGGTACCTCGATTGTGTAGCTCCCAACTGGGAAGGCTTGGTCTATGGTAACTACGAATACATAATGCCTGTTTTTGTCATTCGCAAACTGACAATAAGCTACGCCATCCAACCAACTTACTGTCAGCAACTTGGTATTTTCCCTCCTGCAACACCTACGGTAACTCTGGAGTTCATCAATTTTTTAAAAAGCAAATTCAGATACTTTCAAATACCACTAAATTCGTTAAACATTAGGGCCGACAAATATATTAATGTTGATTTGCGCAAGAATTACATCCTTTCGCTCAATCAAACTTATAGCGAGATAAGACAAAAATACACGAAGCACACTTTGCGCTATTTACCTAAAGCCCAGGCAGCAAATACAGTAATGAAAGGTATAGGCATCAGCGATTTTATTAAATTTAAAAATATACATTCGCAAAAATCGTTTACAAAAAACCATAAAAATGCATTACAACTCATACTTGTACACAGCATTAGCAAAGCACGAGGCATTATATATGGTGCTTATTCGCCCAAAAACGAATTAATTGCAGCAGCCTTTTTCTTAAAATCAGAACGGCGGTTTATTTACCTGAATTCTGTTTCATCAACCGAAGGAAAAGCAAACCGTGCAATGTACGCAATAATCGACCAATTTATTGCCGATCATGCCCAACAACCCGCGCTTCTCGATTTTGAAGGCTCGATGATTGAAGGCATTGCCCGTTTTTTTGCAGGCTTTGGGGCTCAAGCCGAAAACTACCAAATAATTAAACACAATAATTTACCCGGAATTATAAAGTGGCTTAAAAGATAATGAACGAAAAACTTAAAAATATAATTGCTGCTACAGGTCAAGTAGTTCCTTTGAACTGGCTTATCAATACAAAACAACCTCCATTTTTGCCTTTTTACCATATTGTTTCCGACACACACCCCGATTATATAAGTTTTTATTCGATCCGCAACCCAAAGTTATTCGAAAAAGAACTCGACTATTTATTGAAACACTTCAATGCTGTTGACCTCGACACCCTACTGCACCAACCCAACCATCGCAATATGCACCTAACATTCGACGATGGCCTTACTGAATGCATCAACATAATTGCACCAATACTAAAACGCAAAGGCATTCCTGCAACCTTTTTTATGAGCCCCGATTTCATTGATAACAAAACACTCTTCCATCGTTTCAAAAGAGCTATTCTCGAAAAAAAGGGCATAATAGAACCAGGTGGCAAACCTTATCATTACCAGCAAGCAAACGAGCTAGACCAAATTGCATTGGAACACCAAATCGACTTTACAAACTATAAGCCCTACCTTACTTCGAAGCAACTGCAGCAACTACACAACATGGGATTCAACATTGGAGCCCACAGCCTGTACCACCCCGAAATGTGGTTGATGAACGAAAACGAACAATTTGAACAAATTGCCAATAGTATGAAATGGGTAAACGATCGTTTCAACCCAAAAATAAAAGCATTTTCGTTTCCGTTTACCGACCACGGTATAAAACTATCTGTATTTGACAAAATCTACAACGAAGGCATTGCAGACATCACATTTGGAACCGCAGGACTAAAACACGACATTGCAAAAAACCATTTTCAACGAGTCCCCGTTGAACGAAAAGAATTTTGGAGCATAAAAAAGAATGTTCATTTTGAATATTTCTATTACTTTGTTCGTTCGTTGGTAAATAAGAATGTTGTAACCCGTTGATTATACGATAAACTATGCAATTTTTCATTAAACAGCTTTGCGATAATTTTAATATTTTCAATAAAAACATTGCCTTTAATATTGAAGAGCAAGAATTTACCTACTATGAATTAGGCCTTCGAGTTTCGGCAATACAAAAGGAACTAGCCAAACATGCCGAGGAACAATATTTCGCCGTAGTAACACGCAACCATATCGACACTTTTGCCGCAATATTTGCGCTATGGATTTCGGGGAAAACCATGGTTCCCATTAGTGCATCGAATCCACAAGAGCGCAATGCATACATTATTAAATCGGTTGAAATAAATACCATTTTTGATGCTTCGGACGAAAGGCTTCAATTTGAAAATTCACAAACCATATATACTTCAGCATTAGCGAACAATGGCAGCTTACCAAATTACATCGAAACCGACAAGGAAACCGATTTGTATATACTATTCACCAGCGGCAGTACAGGTTTGCCCAAAGGAGTTCGCATTACACAAAATAACCTGAACGCATACCTGAACGCTTTTTTCAGTTGCGGTTATCAAATTACACCTACCGACCGCTGCATTGAGGTATTCGACCTCACCTTTGATGCATCGGTACAATGTTACACTTTCCCATTGCTAAAAGGTGCTTCGGTTCATACTTTGCCCGAAAATGGAATTAAATTCCTTTCGATATTAAAAATATTGCAAACACATAGAATTACTTTTATTAAAATGACTGCCTCGGCAATATTTTACCTTCAAAAATATTTCGATCAAATAAATCTCCCCTTTTTACGATATTGTTTGTTTGGTGCCGAAGCATTTCCTGTCGACTTGGTTAAACGCTGGGAGCAATGCATCCCTAATGCCGAAATACATAATGTTTATGGGCCAACCGAGGCCACCATCAATTGCACATATTACCCTTGGGAACGAGGCACTTTCAACAAATCAAAAAACGGAATCGCCTCAATAGGTAAACCCTACTTAAAGATGAACGCGATTATTTGCGATCAAAACCTTGAACCAGTTCCACATGGACAAAAAGGAGAACTTTGCATATCGGGGCCCCAAGTAACAAAGGGCTATTGGAAAAACAATGAAAATAACCTATTTGCATTTTTTGAAAAAGAATTACACGGAATAGCTCACAGGTTTTACCGTACCGGTGACCTGTGCATTAAAGATTCCGACGGTGACATTTTTTTTCTTGGGCGCATCGACTCGCAGGTACAAATTGACGGGCACAGGGTTGAGCTTGGCGAAA
>DAOSWJ010000238.1:0-5536 GCA_035380005.1 Prolixibacteraceae bacterium
TTAATCAAACTGATTCGCAACTCGATGTGCAGGATTTAAGAATGAAAGGCAAACGTGATGCAAAAATGAACTACAAAGGCAAAAAGTCGGGGGCAGGGTGGACTGCAGCAACAACCATTCTTTTCACCCCTTTATTAGGGGCAATACCGGCTGTTGCGTGTTCATCGTCAGAACCTTCCGATCAGAATTTAAACTATACCGATTTGGAATTAATGCAAGTTTATGAATACAATCAGGCATATATCGAAGAGGCCCACAAAACAAAAAAGAGAAAAGTATGGACAAGTTTTGGAATTAGTTCAGGAGCTTGGGTTTTGCTAATTTTATTGTTATAAACGCACAAAAAGTCAGGTTGGGGGTATTTTTCCCCGGCTTGGCTTTTTTATCAACACAAGCAATAAAACAAAACTATCGGTGGTTATAAAAATTTAGAAACAGTAAATATGGATTATAAATCAAAACAAAAGCTATTTGCCGAATTTATGGAGCAGTGGGGCGAACAATTTTCGAAAGTTCAGCCCATACTTAACTACTTGCGATCGTATCCGATTATGCTCGAAAAGACAAAGTTTTTGGGAACATTTGTGAGTAGTGGAATTGAGGAAAAACAACTCGAATGGATTTCGTTGGTAGCACAGTTAGATCATCCACTTGATAAAAAAATATTTAAGCCTTACTGGGTACCTATATTTGAAGATAGCTATGAATTCTTTATTGATATATCGAATCCTAATTATCCGATATTTGAAGAAATATTCTTTTGGCTTAAACCTTATGATTATTATATGGTTTTTGTTTCTTTTGAAATTGATAAAGTATTGGTCAGTCTCGATGAAGATGAAAACTATATTCATGAATTGTTCAGAATGCACGAAAAAGGAAAAGGCGTGTTTTTTAACGAATTGTGTGATTTTTATAAGGTTTTGGAAAAGCATAATAAATAAAAGCCTACCCCGATTTCTGTGTCGTATATGTTTATAGCAGTCAGGTACCCCAATCAGCCCTGCGACCCCGGCCGGGGTCGAACTTTTTCTATTTCGTCATTCTTCTATAAACATGCAATCCCTACGGGATTGATTGACCGCAAGCAAAATGAAATATCGTGATACGAAAATATGAGCTTTTTGAGCCTGCTATTCATACTAAATTTTTGGTTTTGCGTAAATGAATGAATGTTGAAAACCCAAACTTAAATGAATGGCTTTTTTGTGAATTTATATTAGGATTTAAATTCAAATGTGAGAATTAGCCAAACAGTTCGGAATGAGAACCAATTCGCGACAAATGCAGTACATTATTTTTATTGTCGATACAATACAATAGTAGTAAGTCGGGTTTTAAATGAATATCGGTAAAACCTTGTAAATTGCCTGTTAGTGGGTGTTCGTTGTATTTTGCTGGGAGTGTTTTTTTTGCTAACAATAAATTAACAGCATCAATAAAGGCGTTAACGCTTGATTTGTTGTTCCTTATTTTTTTAAAATCGCGTTTAAATTGGGTAGTTCTTATTATTTCCATATTATCAGCTCATTAAGTCGCTCATCAAACTATCTACGGTTTTATGACTACGGCCTTTATTTTTCCGGGTATCGGCTACTGCTTTGATGGTTACTTCGGGTAATTTTTTTGATTCAACGCTTTCAATCTCAATACCATTATCAATTTTCGATAATTCTTTAATAATGGTTAAAAGGTGCTGAGCCCTTTTTGTGCGTGGATTTATTTTTATTGTTACTGTTGTCATAACTGCTGTTTATATTGAATGTTTACGCAAATATACAACAAAAATTAATCGGAGGTAACTACCAATTTGTTAACCAACCAACACCACTGGAGGGGTGTTAATACTTTTTGCCGTTTGTAGTATCCTATTTTTTAAAGCTCAGTAAAATATTAGATGTTAAGCCAGTAGCCAGGATAAGGCAAATATGTACGCTTCTAAACCTGATTTATCAAGATTTTTGGATAGTTGAATAAAAGAACAAAACGTGAATTTTTACGTTTATGACGTATAAAAACATAATGAAATACCAGTGTCGAACCTTTTCTGCTGTGTGTTGACTAATCAACAACTTTCTCCATCGGATCTTGCCCGTTAAAGAGCAAGCGCACCGGGTTTTCAATTAATTCCTTTACTGTTTTCAAAAAACCTACCGAGTCTTTGCCATCAATTAGCCGATGGTCGTACGAAAGTGCTAAATACATCATAGGGCGAATAACCACCTGACCATTAACGGCTATCGGCCGGTCAACAATGTTGTGCATACCTAAAATGGCCGACTGTGGCGGATTGATGATTGGGGTCGAAAGCAATGATCCAAAAACACCGCCATTGGTGATTGAAATGGTACCACCACTTAGCTCTTCGATACTGATTTTTTTATCGCGTGCTTTTTGTGCCAGTTCTTTTATGTCGGATTCAATTTGGGCAACAGATTTCGATTCGGCATTCCTTACGTTTGGAACCATTAAGCCCTTAGGTGTTTGCACTGCAATGCCAATATCGACAAACGATGGGCTAACAATTGAGTCGCCTTCGATTTGTGAATTTACAGCCGGAAACTGTTGTGCTGCAATGGCTACAGCTTTGGCAAAAAATCCCATGAAACCTAACTTGAACCCATTTTTAGCCACAAATTTTTCTTGCATTTTTTGGCGCAGTTCCATTACAGCGCTCATGTCCACCTCGTTAAAAGTGGTGAGCATGGCTGTTTCGTTTTTAACGCTTACCAAACGTTGGCTTAAGCGGCGTCGGAGCATGCTCATGGGTGCTCGTTCGCTTTTGCGTGAGAATGCTGTATTTTGTTTTTCAAAGTTTGTAGCTTCGTTTTTGGGTGCACTTAAAACTGCCTGAACATCGGCTTTTGAGATGCGCCTGAGGCCGTTCAGTACATCTTCTATATTGAGCTGGTTCTCTCTCATGAGTTGTTCGGCCACCGGCGTTACTTTTATTTTGTTCTTTTCCTCAACCTCCCCCGATACATATTGGGGCTCAACCTCAACCTCAGTCTCAACCTCAACCTCAGCCTCAGCCTCAGCCTTCTCCTTTCTCACTCCCGAATTATCAATGGTGTAAGCAACTCTTCCTACTTTTACTGTTTGTCCAACAGGGGCTTTGATGCTAATTATACCGCTTTCTTCGGCAACAAGCATTAGGGTTGCCTTGTCGGATTCCACCTCGGCCAGTTCGTCGTTTTTTTCAACAAAAGCGCCATCTTCAACCATCCAGGTTGCTATTTCAACTTCGGTAATCGATTCTCCCGGGCTGGGTATTTTGTATTCTTTAATCATAGCAAATTCTACTTACTGGTTAATGTTTGAAAATTTGGTCAACAATGGCTTGTTGCCTAAGGTTGTGTTGGCTCATGAGGCCACCTGCAGGGCTTGCGCTTTCTTTACGAGCAACGCCTTCGAGTCCAAATTGTGGAAAATTACGGCTTACAAATGGCCATGCACCCATGTTTACGGGTTCGTCCTGTACCCAAAGTTTTCGCTGTGCATTTTTGTATTTCTTAATGTGTGCTTCCACTTGTTTTTCGGGAAAAGGGTAGAGCTGTTCAACCCGAACAATGGCAACGTCGTTTCTCCCTTCGTTTATTTTGATGTCGTTAATGTGAAAATAAATTTTCCCTGTGGTAAACACAAGTGTTTTTACATCATCGGGGTTGGCTGTTGCATCGTCGATGGTTTCGCGAAAATGGCCGTTCAGTTCTTCGAAATTACTCACCACCTGCGGATGCCTCAATAAACTTTTGGGTGTGAAAATGATAAGCGGTATGCGGTAATTCCAAAGCATTTGTCGCCTAAGTGCATGGAAAAGGTTAGCAGGCGATGTAAGGTTCATCAGCTGTAAATTGTTGCCGGTTGCTTGTGCAATAAACCTTTCGATGCGAGCACTGGAATGTTCGGGGCCTTGTCCTTCGTAGCCATGGGGCAGGTAAAGGGTAATTCCGTTGTAAAGTCCCCATTTTTCGAGTGCCGATGTAATATATTGGTCAATAATTACTTGCGCAACGTTTGAGAAATCGCCAAATTGGGCTTCCCAAATGGTGAGCACATTGGGCATTGCCAAAGCGTACCCGTATTCAAAACCCAAAACACCATATTCCGACAACGGTGAATTAAACACGTGAATGTGTGGTAATTTTGGATGAATATCGTTAAGCGGGAAATATTTTTTGCCAGTATCTTCTTCAACAAAAGCGGCATGGCGGTGAGCAAAAGTGCCCCGTTGTGCATCCTGTCCGCTAAGTCGTACAGGGTGCCCATCCTTGGCCAAGCTACCATAAGCCAGCAGTTCGCACATTGCCCAGTCGAGCCGGTTTTCGGCCACCATTTGTTTTCTGTCGTCAACAATTTTTAATGCCTTTCGATAAAATTTTTTTTCGGGTGGCATGGTGAGCAAAAGTTTGGCAATATCTTTCAGTTTTTGAGTCTCGACACCTGTTTTAACCGGTACAAATAAATCGGCTTTAGCAGGGTTTTTGAAATCTTTGTATTCGTTAACCAAAAAGCAATTTATTTTTAGCTTATCATCTTTGCGCGATTCTTCAAGTTTTGTTTCCAACAGATTATCGAAATCATCAATCCGCTGCTTAATTTCTTTTTCGTTTGTAACACCCTCGTTAATCAGTTTTTGGGCATATACTTCGCCCGGATTTGGGTGTTTTTCAATGATTTTATACAACAATGGTTGAGTAAAACGTGGTTCATCGCCCTCGTTATGTCCGTATTTTCGGTACGAAAGCACATCGATAAACACATCGCTGTTGAATTTTTGCCTGAATTCCATGGCCAGTTTAACGGTGTAAATGAGCGCTTCAACATCGTCGCCATTAACATGGAAAACCGGGGCACGGGTAACTTTGGCCACGTCGGTGCAATAAGTGCTGGTACGGGCTTCGAGGTAATTGGTGGTAAAACCAACCTGGTTGTTAATTACCATGTGAATAGAGCCGCCGGTACGATATCCGGTTAGGCCCGCCATTTGTACCACTTCGTAAACAACGCCTTGACCGGCAATGGCCGAATCGCCATGTATTAAAATTGGAACTACTTTATCGAAATCGCCTTCGTAAACCGAATCGATGCGCGAACGGGCCATCCCTTGTGTTAAAGGCGTAACGGCTTCGAGGTGCGAGGGGTTGGGCAAAAGGCTCAGCCTAACTTCTTTGCCGGTGTCGGTTTTGAAGTTGTTTTCGTAGCCCAAATGGTATTTCACATCGCCCAACGATATGTCTCCATGGTATTCTTTTCCGAAAAATTCCCTGAAGATATTTTCATAGGGTTTTTTCATAATATTGGCCAAAACGTTGAGCCTGCCTCGGTGGGCCATTCCAATTATGTATTCCGAAATGCCCAACTCGGCACCTTTTTCAATAATGGCATCGAGGGCCGGAATCATGGCTTCGCTGCCTTCGAGCGAAAATCGCTTGGCGCCAACAAATTTTTTGTGGATGAAATTTTCGAAACCAACTGCTTGTTTCAGATGATCGTAAATATGTAATTTTTTGTTGGTGCTGATTTCCTGACGGTT
>DAOSWJ010000239.1:0-5523 GCA_035380005.1 Prolixibacteraceae bacterium
AAAATTGACCCGATAATTGTTACATGGATGCAACGCCACGGATTGCTACTGCTACGAATTTCAACGGGTATCGTTTTTGTTTGGTTTGGTTTTTTAAAATTCTTTCCGGGATTAAGCCCTGCACAGGAACTTGCCGTCAAAACAATCGACATGCTTACCTTTGGCATACTAACTGACAGCATAATTATTAACAGCCTGGCGGTTTGGGAAGTACTTATTGGGTTTGGACTGATTAGTGGCTTATTTATGCGTGAAACACTCTTGCTGCTATTTTTACAAATGGCTGGCACCTTTGCACCGGTTTTTCTTTTCACCAACGAAGTTTTTACCCATATTCCGTACGCGCCTACACTTGAAGGACAATACATTATTAAAAATCTGGTAATAATTTCGGCTGGTATTGTTCTGGGCGGTGCATTAAAAAATCGAAAAAAGAACCATAATAAGCTTTGAACTTATTTTTGTTTACAATAACTTTATCGTTACAACAATTAACGATAATGGTTATGCGAACAATTAAAACCCTGATTGTATTTTTTGCCGCAGTTATCTGCATAGGCACTTGCTATTCGCATAACGAATTGCGATTTTACAGTGCTGTTGATGGTTTTGCCCCGGCTTTAAAAATAGGCATCGAAAAACCGTTAAACGAACGCCTTTCGTTAAAAACTTCGGCAGGGTTCTGCATTTTTGGGCTCGAACTCTTTTCATACAACTTATTTGCAAGCTACAGAGTTACTAAAACAAGCAAGCCTACCGGCATTGACATTAATCTTGGTTTTTTAGACAATTACAAAGTTTTCGGACAAAAAGAATTTATTATTGGTTTGGGTGGTGGTATGGGTATCAGCCATCGGTTTAAAAACTACTCGGCCCTTGCATTTAGGGTTGGTCTAATCTACGGTCCTCATTTTCACGATAAAACTACTGATTACAACGTATTACCTAATTTTGGCATCGAGTATTCCATTCCGTTCAAAATAAAAAACAGTTAAAAACTATTCAAAAAAATTTTGTAATGATGTCATTTATGTCGGCAAACAATAATAGCTTTGCTGCAAATTCAATATATTTCATTCGAACCTGTTGTATTCACATTCTACATTAAAAATAAACGGGATCGATAATAATTAGACCAATAATACCTGTGAAAATGGAAGATATCAACCGCATTGGATTTGATAACGAAAAATACCTTAGCGAACAAACATCGGCAATACTTGAAAGGGTAAGCCAATTTAATGACAAATTGTATATCGAATTTGGTGGCAAAATTCTATTCGACTACCATGCTGCAAGGGTACTACCCGGCTTCGACCCAAACGTTAAAATGAGGCTTTTGCAACAATTAAAAGATAAAACCGATGTTATACTTTGCATTCATGCAGGCGATATTGAACGCAACAAAATAAGGGCAGACTTTGGCATTACCTACGATGCCGACGCCCTTAAAACAATTGATGATTTTTATAGTTGGGACATTGAAGTAACAGCAGTTGTAATAACCCGCTACCAACACCAGCCGGCAGCAACGGCCTTTAAAAACAAGCTCGAAATGAGGGGCATAAAAGTTTACTTGCACTACCCAACCAAGGGCTACCCTACCGATGTCGATTTAATTGTAAGTGACTTAGGATACGGTGCAAATGAATACATAAAAACCACAAAACCAATTGTTATTGTTACCGGACCAGGACCGGGAAGCGGCAAACTTGCCACCTGCCTTTGCAACCTATATCACGAACATAAAAGAGGAGTAAAAGCCGGATATGCAAAATTCGAAACCTTTCCAATTTGGGACCTCCCTATTGATCACAAAGTTAATATTGCTTACGAAGCTGCCACCGTTGATCTAAAAGACGAAGTACTGATTGACTCGCACCACCTCGAAACTTATGGCACCGAGGTTGTAAACTACAACCGCGACATTGAAGCATTTAACTTACTGAAACGTATTCTGGAGAAAATTACAGGAGGTCAATCGATGTACCAGTCGCCTACCGACATGGGCGTTAACCGCATTAGCAGCGGCATTATTAACGACGATATTATTTCCGAAGCATCGCAACAAGAAATAATTAGGCGCTACCTTAGGTGCAAAGTTGAATTTGCAATGGGTTTGTCGGAAAAAGATTCGCTCGAACATGCCAACAACATAATGAAAAAAGTAGGTGCAAAACCCGAAGAACGAAGCGTAGTTGTACCGGCACGCAAAGCAGCTGCCGATGCCGAAATATGCGGCAAAGGCAACAAAGGCATTTTTAGCGGATCGGCAATAGAATTAAAGGACGGAACCATTATTACAGGAAAAAACTCAACTTTGCTACATGCCTCGTCGAGCCTGATATTAAATGCAACAAAACACCTTGCCGGTTTGCCCGATAACCTTTTCCTCTTACCCAAAAGCATTATCGACTCGGTTACCCACCTCAAAAAGAACATTCTGAAAGCAAAGGTTACCAGTCTCGATGTTGAAGAAACACTTATTGTATTGTCGATTAGTGCCCTTTCGAACCCGGCAGCACAAATGGCTCTTGAAAGCCTCAAACAGTTACGAGGCTGCGAGGTACACACCACGCACATACCTACTCCCGGCGACGAAGCCGGCCTGCGGAAGTTACGAGTAAACCTAACTTGCGACCCCGAATTTTCGAGCAAAAGGCTGTTTATTGACGAATAATAACAAAAAAGATCGGTGTAAAAACATCGATCTTTTTTGTTATCATTCATTTTAATACTATATCCAATGCAATAATTTAAAATCGAAACGGTGTGGTAACAATTTGTTCTTTGGGAACACACGCACACTATAACTGTAGCTGCCCGGATCCATCAATGTTAAATCGAGCGCATAAGTAGCGATCCCATTTTCAAATTTATCAACTTTAAATTCGTGACTTTCAACAAAAGTATCTTTATCGTCGTGCTTTTCAACAATAACAATCTCAACACCTACCTCCGCAGCATCGAGCCCGTTAAGGTTTAACTGCACTTTGGCCGGATGCGCCTCACCAATTTTGTATGTATTGCTCAGGCCGTCCTCAATATTTGCATCCACCTTATGAATACCGTTCCACCTTTCGGCAATTTTCGACTTCCATTGAACTATATCAGCAGCCAATTTGAAATCGTCGTTGCGTAACAGGGCATATCTCTCGGTTTGTGGCAGATAAAAACGTTCAACATAATCGTTCAGCTGCCTGCGCATTGTAAAATTTGGTGCAACCTGCGAAATAGTATTTTTTACATAACCAGCCCAATTCGACGATACTCCTTTTTTGTTTTTATTGTAATAAGCCGGAACAATTTCCTGTTCAAGAATATTATAAATAGTTTCTGCATCAAGCTCATCCTGAAACTCCTGCACATCGAACGAACGTTCTTGGGGCAAAGCCCAGCCGGCACCTTGTTTGTATCCTTCTACCCACCAGCCATCGAGCACCGAAAAGTGGATTGTACCGTTCATTACACCTTTTTCACCACTTGTACCCGAAGCTTCGAGCGGGCGTGTTGGTGTGTTCATCCAAATATCGACACCTTGCAACATCATTTTTGCCAGGTTCATATCGTAATTCTGGATAAACATTATTTTTCCGATAAACTCGGGGCGTTTCGAAATTTCAACTATGTGCTTGATGAGCCCTTGACCTCCGCCATCGGCAGGGTGAGCTTTTCCTGCAAAAATAAACTGAACCGGGTAATTTGGGTTGTTTACAATTTTGCTTAAGCGATCGAGGTTTTTGAACAACAAATGTGCACGTTTGTAGGTTGCAAACCTGCGGGCAAAACCAATGGTCAAAGCATTTGGGTTCAGCTTGGCCAAAGCTTCGGTAATCAGTTTAGGATTTTCGTTCCGTTTAATCCAGTTATCTGAAAAACGTTGTTTAATGTAGTCGATCAATTTTACCTTCAGCTTATATTTAAGCTCAATTATTTCGGCATCGGGTGCATTTTTTATGTTTTCCCAAACATTAAAATTGCTTTGTGTTTCTGGAAAATCGGAACCAAAATATTTCTTGTGCAAGTCTTTCCATTCCTTAGCTGCCCATGTTGAATAATGCACACCATTGGTTACATAACCTATGTGCAGCTCTTCAGGAAAATAACCTTGGAAGAGATTTTTCAATATTTCTTTACTAACATCGCCATGCAACATACTAACACCGTTAATATTTTGCGACATGTTTGAAGCCCAAAAGCTCATATTAAAGTGATCCTCGCCGGGATAGGCTTTACCCAAATTAACGAACGAATCCCATGACAAACCTACACGAGCCGGATACTGCCCCAGATATGCTTTCAGCAAATCGACATGGAACGAATCGTGCCCTGCCGGCACCGGAGTGTGTGTTGTAAATAATGTTGAAACCTTAACCAATTCAAATGCAACTTGTAAGCTAAGGTTCTGCTTATGAATAAAATTCGATAAACGTTCGAGACCAATAAAAGCGGCATGCCCCTCGTTACAGTGATAAATATCGGCATCGACACCAATTGCTTCAAGAGCTTTTATACCACCAAAACCTAATAAAATCTCCTGTTTTAAGCGGTTTTCGTTATCGCCTCCGTACAAGTGATGAGTAACACTGCGGTCGGCATCGTTGTTTTCCTCAATATCGGCATCGAGCAAATAAAGCTTAACGCTTCCTACGTTAACTTGCCATACACCTGCTTTAAGGTTGCGCCCGGGGTATTCCACCTCAATTTTCAACCATTGGTTGTTTACCATTACCTGAGTAACAGGAATTTTCGCAAACTCTTCGGCTTCGTATGTAGCTATTTGTTCTCCATGATTGCTCAATGTTTGCTTAAAATATCCGTAACGGTACAACAAACCAACACCAACCAGGTTTAATTTTGAATCGCTGGCTTCTTTTAAATAATCGCCAGCCAAAACACCCAAGCCACCCGAAAAAATCTTAAGGCTGTCGTGCAAACCATATTCCATGCTGAAGTATGCAATTGCGGGACCTTTAAGGCTCTCACGCTCACGGAGGTAATTCTGCAACTGCTCGTAAACATCGCTGAGCCTGCTTTTGAAAGCATTGTCCTTATCGAGCTCGATTAAACGGCTATAACTTACTTTATCGAGCAAAACAATTGGGTTATGGGCAGTTTCTTCCCACAACTCGGGATCGATGAATTCGAACAATTCGCGGGCGTTGGTATTCCAAGCCCACCAAATATTTTTCGAAATATCCTTTAGCGCATTTAAGCTGGCAGGCAGGTTCGATTCAACAATTAATTTTCGCCATGCAGGACTTGCCCCTGCCTGATTACTCAACATATTAATATCTATCATGATTTCTATCTTTTTTAAAATCGTGTAATCTAAATAAAGTAATAAAAAAGCAAAAAGAACAATTATTTTCCACACTTTAAATGAAATAACAACATGCCCTGTAAAATTTTATCTTTTATTCACATTCACATAAACTTCTCGCAATAAAGACGCTGATTTGTCCCAACCATGTTTTTTAGCTTCGCATTGAGCATCCTTTCCGCTGTTGACCGACAATGCAG
>DAOSWJ010000240.1:0-5521 GCA_035380005.1 Prolixibacteraceae bacterium
GTCAATTGCACCACCTTCTTCAAAAATTACTTCTTCTAAGTCGTTACAGTAAGCAAAAGCTCTATCATCAACAAATGTTCTTGTTTCACATATTACTTTTCGCAACACAGGTTCATAAGCAAACACCTCACAACCAATATGATCGACAGCTCTTAGTCTAAGTGTTTCGACCGTGTTATTTATAAAAAAATCCCAGGTAGGATTATCTACTGTATAATCTTCACATTTTATCATGCGCTCATCTTCATGCATGTCTTTGATTGGAGTTCTAACATCTGTATCTGTTCCTGTATAGCGATAGAGAAAACTTGGGGTTTTTTCCCAATCGCCTGCAATGGCGTTTCCTGTGGCAATAAAAAGGAATATAAGCAATGTAATTAACCATTTTAATTGATGTACTCTTTTGGGAAGTTGGTTAAAGATATTGGTTTTTACCACTGAATAATTTGAATTTAAGATATTGGATGGTTCCAAAACATCTTGGGATTGCATGGTTTGGTTTTCATGCTTGATGTTGTATAAACATGTTGCGTTCATATGTCTTTTTTTTTAGTTGTTTTCGCGAATTTGTGGCAACGCTTGCTTGTGTACCTTAGTGCAAGGTAGAATACGATAAAATGTTAATTGCATGTTTTATGGATTCGTAGCCGTTTATTGAGAATTCGTTAGGGAGTTTTGAGAATTTGAAAAATACTTTTGTGTGATAATTTTAAAACCGCAGGCATTTTTCAAGTGGTAATGTTATAATAATTAAAGTGCCTTGTTGTTGGTGAGGTTTTGAATGAATTGAAAGACTCGCTTTTTGTGTTTTGTAGTTCAGTGCGTTGATACGTTCACGGGTTAGTTCTAAAGCCATCGACTTATGTTCCGATTGTTTTTTTTCGTCAATATCGAATCCAATTCCATTGTCTTCGATTTCAATAATAAATTTGTCGTTAAAGGTTTTATAACGTATCCATATATGGCCTTTGTAATCGATGCCTTTGAAGGCATGCAAAGTAGCGTTTTCGATAAAAGGTTGAGCCAGCATAGGTGGAATTATGTATTCATCGCTTGTATTGTTTTCGATGGAAAAATCGAAAAGTTCTTTTTTACGCATTTTTTGTAAGGTGCAATAATTGCTTACAATGTTTATTTCTTGTTCAAGTGTAATAGTTTCGTTCGCCGAGCCTTCGAGTATGTCGCGCATTAATCCTGAAAAATTTGATAGATAATGGGCTGCTTCATCAGATTTGTTATTGTATATGTAGTTTTGAATTGATGTTAAGGCATTAAAAATGAAGTGAGGATTCATTTGAGATCTGAAAAGACGATTTTTTAATTCACTTTCGTTTCGTTTTCGTTTTAAACGGTTTTGCGTGCTATACAAAAGTGATATTCCGATTATCGAGGTAAATAAAATAATAATAATAATAATATTTCGGCGTTGCTTTTGTGTGGTTAATTCCGAAATTTCATTTTTGTGGAGTAGCTCAGTAATTTGCTGTTCTTTTTCGCGTGTTTCATATTGAATTTGAAGTTCTTGCATCTTTTCGGCTATTTCGGCCGTTAACAAAGTGTCTGAAAGCAAATAAGCTTCATTTTTATAATAATAAGCTTTGTTAAAGTTGCCACATGCATTATAGTAAGTCGCAAAAGCATTGTATACATCGAGCAATTGATGTTGGTTTTGGTTTTTCTGGCAAAGTTGAAGCGCTTCGTCGAGGTGCGTTTTTGCAGCTGAAAATTGATGCAGTTTTGTATAAGCACTTCCAAGGTTGATGTTATTATTGATTAAGCCTTTTTCGCGGTTCGTTTTTTTATTTATCAGATAAGCATCTTTCAGATATCCAATGCCTTTTTCATATTCCTCATTGGTGTTGTATATCGCAGCAATGTTCGAAAGCAAGGCTGATTTTTGAAGCATGGTACCTTTTTCTTTGGCATATTCCCAACCTTGTAAATAATTCACCAGAGCACTGTCTTTTTTTCCTGTTTTACTAAAGGTGTAGCCCAAATTTATACAAACATTAATTAATCCATTGGTGTCACATTTTTCAGTAAATATTTCTCTTTCAAGCAGATGGTATTTTTTACTTAAATCGAAGTCGCCAATTTTACTATAGCAGTTCGCAATATTCCCCAAAGTATTGGCTTCATCGGTTTTTAAATTGTTTTCCCTTGCAATACCAAGTGCCTGTAAATAGTATTTTGAAGCTTCGAGGTAGTTGCCCATGTATTTATACGATGCACCAATATTATTTAAAGCCTGTGTCATTGATGGTGTATAGTTTATTTGGCTAGAAACATTATATGCTTTTTCGTAATATTCAATGGCTTTAATGTTTTCTTCCATTTTGTAAAACATAGCACCAATGCTTATCAGGTTCTTCGATTCGGATTTTAGGTCATTTAGTTTTTTGTTAATCTCAATAGCTTTATTTAAGTTAATAAAGGCCGAATCTGATTGGTGTGTGCGCGAAAATGCCATGCCTTTATATCTAAGCAATTTTGCTTTGTTTTCATTGTCGCTTTTTGAAATATTCTTCAAACCCTGAGAGCTGTAATACAATACTGAATCGTTTTTGCATTTATTTTTTAGGAGCAAGTACGCCCTGTCAATATAAAATTTTTCAGATGTTTGTAGTGAATCAATCATTTGGTTTTCGGCGTTGCAAATAACCGAAAGTAAGAGCAAAAGTATAGTATTGAGTATTTGATATGTTTTGTTAATATTTGATTTGGGATTATTTAGCATTTTCAATTAATATCTTTATAAACTGAGGCGAGAGTTTCATATACTTTGTGTATGTATGCTTTTGAATGTTTTGAGTTTTTCAAGAAGTGCATCTTTTCTTCGTGCAGATAAGGGGATTGACTCTCCATTGCACATTAAAATTTTACATGTACGTTTTTTTACTTGCCTAATTTTGTGTAGGTTTATTAAATGTGATTGATGAACCCTGAAAAATACAGAAGCAGGCAATTGTTGTTCATAAATCTTTAGTGGTTTCGAAACAAGTATTTTTTCACCATTCTCGAGTATAAAATTGCAGTAATTATTTTCAGCTTCACAACGCAAAATTTCATCAATACATATGTAGTAGTTCGAATCGGCTGTTTGCAACGCAATTTTTTGATGTTCCGGATGGGTATTAAGATTGTTGATTAGAATGTTGATTTTTTCACGTAACGTTTCGTTATTAATTTTCTTTTCAGCCTTTAGTAGGGCTTTAGTTATTGATTCTGGGTTTGTTGGTTTAATAATGTAATCGAGAGCTGAATATTCAAACGCGTTTATGGCATATTGGCTGTGCGCTGTTGTGAATATTATTTGAAAGTTGATTTCTGGAAGTTTTTTTAGAATTTCAAAGCTAAGCCCATCCTTTAGTTCAACATCGAAAAAAACAATATCGGGCTTGTTGTTCATAATTAGCTCAATGCCTGAGCTAATTGTGTCAGCAATACCACATATTTCATAATCGGGTGAGATATTTTTAATGTACTTAATAAGTATTTCAGCTGTTTTTTCTTCGTCTTCTATTATTGCGATATGTAACATTATTTGCTTAAGGCATTTGATTTTGAAAATATTGTATCTGAGCGAAAATACCGTAAAATATTTTCTTATCAAAACCTTATTGTAAAAAGGTTGGTTTTATGTTTTGTTGCTTGGTTTTTCAATTTTAATGAATAACTATTCGTTGAATCCGACTAATTGTTTTGTTTGTTGTTTTTAAAATGTAAATGCCTTTTGGCAAGTTGTACAACTCAAGCGTTTTAGCTTTGCAAAGTTGAGTGCTAAATACCTTTTTGCCAACACTGTTGTAAATATTAATATTGCTATTTTCTCCAAAGCCGGTTGTTTGAATTGTGAATAGTCCATCCGAGGGGTTTGGAAATACTTTGAGTGTTGCATCCTCAAATTGTTCAGATACAGATATATCAGCAAATTCGGAACTTTTTTCTGTTATATTGTTAGCGGCAACTATTGCCTCAGGCAGGGCATCGCAAAAGGAATTGTTGATAGTGATCCATGCGTGCACATAAGCCCCCGGTTGAATGTTTGTTCCCGGCAAAAAGCGGATTGAATGCCCAGCTATCAGGTTGGTAATCGAACCGTTTTCGAATAATACTTCGTTTCCGTTTTCGGCTACGGTAATGGTTTGTGTTGCGCCAAAACATTCGGTTGATGTGCCATCGAATGTTTCATCTTCAATACTTAGCTCTTCGGGAGTTCCCCATGAAGGCTCCGTTATTTCTATTGGTTCGGTATCGGCATATCCTCCACATTCTGAATATTCAACAAGAGCAGTAGCAATGTATAATCCGGGGGGGAGATTTTCAAATACATTTGATAGCTGATCATCTCTATAAGTTACATAATCGTCTTCGGCTTCGTTATAAATGCTTAAATAGTATTCTATCGATTCGGCTCCTTCGGTATATACATTTACTGCAATTGTTCCATTGGCAGCACCATTGTTGGTTACATTGGTTTTATCTGCTGTTACAATAAGTTCGGGTTCGGAAAAGGTTTCGGTTTGTCCATTGTTCCATGTTTCTTCGCAGCCATATTGGTCGCGCACTTTAATTACATAATCGGCTTTGCCCACATTGTTCGGCGCATTTGTATGGCTGTACCACCAGTGCCATTCGTTTTCTTCGCCTTCGTTCATGAATAAACCGTATTCGAGGTTGCCATAGCCTCCGGTAGCAGTAATGGTAAAACCACCGTATTCGCCCGGGCAGGGAGCATCAATAGGTGTTATACTTTCGATAACAATAGGGTCGGTTTCGCTAAAACTTATGGTGTAAGTTAATTGTGATATGCCATCTTCGGCTGTAACCAATACGGTAGCAATATTTGGGTTTTGTGCCGAAAGCTGTGTTATCACTACAGTTGCATTCGCATGAGTAGCTGTTGCTGAAACATGATTGTCAGATACCTCGCAGTATGAGTTGATTTTTTCGTAATAATAAACAGTAGGACTAAAAACATCTAAGGTGTTGTTTCCAACTTTGAGGTCGCTAAGGGAAGCAATATCCGATGCGGATGTAGTATTATTGCTGCTAAAACTCATGTATTCATTCTGCAACCGATAATTGGTGTATAATGGGGTAGAAGTAAAAATGTCAATAGCTAAAGTAAATTGGTAGCTTAATATTAGAAGTGTGCTAAAAGTAAAGTTTAGTATTTTTTTTCTCATTACATGATTTTATCGAATTATTATTTTCTGAGTTAAAGGTTTGCTGCTGTTAGTTGTTTTAACGAAGTATAAACCTCGTTGAATATTTGAAATGTGGATGCTTTTTTCGGCGTTGATGTTATCCTGATATACAATAGCACCATGGAAGTTGTAAATTACAATGCGGGCATCGTGATCAAAACCTTCTGTCTTTATTGTAAAGATGCCGTTGTTCGGATTGGGATAAACTTTAATACTTTGTTGTTTTTGAAATTCATTGTTATTTTCTTCAAAATTACCGTTTATGCTTTTTTCAATCACCGGTTCGGCAGATACTATAGCAGATTGCACTG
>DAOSWJ010000241.1:0-5513 GCA_035380005.1 Prolixibacteraceae bacterium
TACCGATTGGCCCCAGTATGCCAAAAATCCGTTTGGCGAAATTGTTGATGTTTTTGGCGATGTGGGCGAAAACGATACCGAAATGCATGCTATTTTAGCCGAGTTCGATTTGCCTTACAAGTTTTCCGATAAAGTAGAAAAAGCCGCCAATAAAATCAGCGAAGCAATTAACGACGACGAAATTGCTAAACGTCGCGATATGCGCGCGGTACCAACTTTCACTATCGACCCGGCCGATGCCAAAGATTTCGACGATGCCCTTTCGTTGCAAAAATTGCAAAATGGTAACTGGGAAGTGGGTGTACACATTGCCGATGTAAGCCATTATGTACAGCCGGGCACAGTGCTCGACCTCGAAGCCGAAGAGCGCGGCACATCGGTTTACTTGGTCGATAGGGTAGTGCCCATGTTGCCCGAACGCATCTCAAATTTTTTGTGTTCGCTAAGGCCCAACGAGGATAAATTGTGCTTTTCGGCAATTTTTGAACTCGACAACGATGCCAACGTAAAAGCGCAATGGTTTGGGCGTACAATCATTCATTCCGACCGCCGTTTCAGTTACGAAGAAGCGCAAGCTGTTATTGAAACCGGGCAGGGCGATATGCAACACGAAATTCTGACACTAAACGATTTGGCCGTAAAACTTAAGAGCATGCGCTTTAACAGTGGTGCCATTTCGTTCGACAGGGTAGAGGTAAAGTTCGACCTCGATGAAAAAGGAAAGCCGCTGGGTGTATATTTTAAAGAATCGAAAGATGCCAATTTCCTTATCGAAGAGTTTATGTTGCTGGCCAATAAAAAGGTGGCCGAGTTTATCGGAAAACCAAATGACAGGTCGAAACCGCGTACGTTTGTGTACCGTATTCACGATAAACCCGACCCCGATAAATTAGAAAACTTCAATACTTTTATCAATAAATTCGGTTATGGTATCGATCTCGAATCGCCTTACAAAATTTCGCATTCGTTGAATAAGCTATTGAATAATGTAAAAGGCAAACACGAAGAAAATGTAATTTCGACTTTAGCCGTAAGGGCAATGGCAAAAGCAGTTTATTCGACCCGAAATATTGGCCATTACGGGCTTTCGTTCGATTATTATACCCATTTTACCTCACCAATACGTCGTTACCCCGATTTGATGGTGCACCGCCTGTTGGCGCGTTACCTCGAAGGTGGCCGTACGGTTAAAGCCGAGACTTATGAAGAAAAATGCCGCCATTCATCGGGTATGGAACAAAGGGCTGTTAATGCCGAACGCACATCAATAAAGTACAAACAGGTTGAATTTATGCAAGATAAAGTTGGCGAAGTTTTCGATGGTGTTATTTCGGGTGTAACCGATTGGGGCTTGTTTGTTGAATTAAACGATAGTAAATGCGAAGGGCTGGTCTCGATTAGGGACTTAAGCGGCGATTTTTACTTTTTCGACGAAAAAAACTATTGTATCACAGGTATGCATAGCAATAAGTGCTACCAATTGGGTGCCGATATCAAAGTTCAGGTGGCCAAAGCCAACCTCGAAAAAAAGCAACTCGACTTTAAATTAGTAGAGTAAAAATGTATTTATACTTCGATTGAAGAATTATTTTAATTAGTTTTACGCTCCAACATTACAAACAGGAATATTAACTAACGATAAATTTTAACAAATGAAAAAAATAGCTATTGGTGTTGATATAGGTGGAACAAACACTGTTTTTGGTTTGGTTGATGAAAAAGGTAATGTATTGGCCGATGGGCACATTCCAACACCCAAAACCAACGATGCTAAAAAATTTGTTGCCGATTTGGCTGCCGGTATTAAAAAGTTAATGGATAACGAAAAGGATGCCGAATTTTTGGGCATCGGTATTGGTGCTCCCAATGGAAATTTCTATAACGGAACCATTGAGCATGCTCCAAACCTTTCGTTTAAGGGCATTGTTCCTTTAGTTGATTTAATGAAAGAACATTTCCCGGGAATGGACAACATATCGCTTACCAACGATGCAAATGCAGCTGCATTGGGCGAAATGATTTATGGTGGTGCAAAGGGAATGAAAAACTTTGTTATGGTTACACTGGGTACTGGCCTTGGTAGCGGTATAGTTGTAAATGGCGATTTACTTTATGGTCACGATGGCTTTGCCGGTGAACTTGGCCATATAACCGTTACTCCCGAAGGACGTGAGTGTGGTTGTGGTCAGTTTGGCCACCTTGAAACTTATTGCTCGGCTACCGGAATGGTGCGTACTGCTTTTGAATTGCTGGCACACCATAATGCAACCGAAAATTTATTGGCCGGAAAAGCCTATACCCAATTAACATCGAAAGATATTTATGAAGCTGCTGTAAAAGACGATGAAATTGCAAAAACCGTTTTTGAAATAACAGGCGATATTTTAGGTCAGGCATTGGCCGATACTGTTCATATTTTGAGCCCCGAAGCCATTTTCTTGTTTGGTGGGCCTACTGCAGCCGGCGACCTTATTTTCAAACCTACCATCGAATCGATGGAAAGCCATTTGATGACAATTTTCAAAAATAAGGTAAAAGTTTTACCATCGAAATTGAAAATGGGAACTGCCGCAATTGTTGGTGCAAGTGCATTAGCTGCTAAATAATTGTACTAATAAATATAAAAAAAATGGCTGCTTTTTTGTCGAAGCAGCCATTCTTTTTTAGTCGTTGTTGTTATCGATATACTCGGTTTGTTGCCTTACCGAATCTTCGTGAATTAATTGAAACAGTATTTTCACGAAGGTTTCGTTTAATTGAAGCTTATTGGCAGTGCTTTGCCTTTCGTTCATCATTTTGGTCCAGCGGTCAATTTGCAAGGCCATAACGTTGTTGTTCTTTTTGTACTCGGCAATTTGTTTAACAATTTCGGTACGGGCCGAAAGGATTTCCATAATTTCGGTGTCGAGAGCATCAATGCGGCTTCGCAATTCGTCGAGCTTTGAGCCGAACTCGGGGTTATCGGTAGTTTGTTGGCGAATAACCAATTTGTCGATCAGCTTACTTAATTCAGCTGGTGTAAATTGTTGAGAAGCGTCGCTCAATGCGCACGAAGGATCAATATGCGATTCAATCATCAATCCGTCGAAACCCATATCGAAAGCCTTTTGCGAAATTTCGAATACAAATTCGCGCTTACCGGCTATGTGGCTTGGGTCGCAAATAATTGGCAGGTTGGGCATACTGCGGCGCAGTTCAAAATAGGTTTTCCAACCCGGGTAGTTGCGGTATTTAGTTTCTTGGAAAGGCGAGAAACCACGGTGAATACCGGCCAGTTTTTTCAAACCTACAGCGTTGAGGCGTTCCAAAGCACCCATCCATAACGAAAGGTCGGGGTTCATTGGGTTTTTTACCATCACTACTTTATCGGAGCCTTTTAGTACGTCGGCAATCTCCTGAACAACAAACGGGCTGGTGGTCGATCGTGCACCTATCCAAATGACATCGATATCGGCTTTAAGGCATTCTTCGGCATGTTGTGCATTGGCAACTTCGGTAGCTACCATAAGCCCGGTTTCCTGCCTGATCATTTTCAACCATTCGAGACCAATTGTTCCAATACCTTCGAAAGTTCCGGGTCGTGTACGGGGTTTCCAAACACCGCCCCTGATTACGTGAACGCGTTTATCCTGAGCCAGTAAGCGTGCAGTGCTTAAGGCCTGTTCTTCGGTTTCGAGGCTACAAGGGCCACTAATAAGCAGTGGGTAAGGTGTTTCGGGCATCCAACTGCTCAATGGTAAAATGTCTAATTCAATATTCATATTATAATATTTTAAATGTTTTTAGTGTATAATTTTGTTGTTGTCGATTTTTTTCGAACCAGATTATGACTTTCGCCATTTAAAATTTCCCTTATCCGGTTGGCGTTTTTCATTAATTGGTACATGTGTGTTTCGTCGGGTTCGAGCAGGCTGGTTTTAAACTCTTCGAGGTGGTTGATGTAAACGTTTAGCGATTCAACCACATAATCGAGATTTTGTTTAAAAATTGGCCCCCACATTTCGGGCGAGCTTTTTGCAAGCCTTGCTGTTGAACGGAAACCACCACTTGCCAGGTCGAAAATTATTTGGCGGTCGTTGCTGGCAAGTACAGCATTGGCCAATGCAAATGCTGTAATATGGGGCAAGTGCGAAACATGCGCTGAGGTGTGGTCTTGTTCATCGGCACTCATAAAAGCAATGTCCATACCTATTGAGTGGTACATTTTTTCAATAAGTGCGAGGTGTTGGGGGCGCGACAATTGTTGATCGCAGATGATGCATATTTTTTCTTCGAATAAACCTTCGATTGCTGCATCGGGGCCCGAATTTTCAGTACCCGACATTGGGTGGGCTGCTACGTAATTGCCCCTGCGCTGGTGGTTTCTTACCGCATCGCCAATTAATTTTTTGGTTGAACCCACATCGGTAACTGATGCCGAAGGATCGATAAGATCGAGAACTTTAGGCATAATGCCAACTATTTTATCGACAGGGATGGCAACAACTACAATATCGGCGGCTTTCACTCCTTCGTCGAATGGCATACAGCAGTCAACAATGCCCAATTCTTGGGCGCGAGCCTGATGTTCCGGTTTATTGTCAATCCCAATTATCTGGCTTGTAAAACCTGCTCTTCGCAAATCTTTGGCAATTGAGCCGCCTATTAATCCTAATCCAATAACTGTTACAATCATTATATTTGACTTTTTGAAACAAAAAAAGGGCTCCGTTTTGGAACCCTATATTTGTATCTTGTTTTTTACATTGGTACACAACTATACGATTCCGATATGCTTACCGAAATAATAATAAAAATAAAAATATGTGTTTGCCAATGCGTTCATTGTATGCTTTTTATTATTCGGGACAAATATAACTGATAATTTCGTATATAAACAATACATTTTTTTAAAAATTGATCTTTTTACCCTCTTCTTAATATTAATTTGTGATTAATGGTTAATTGCTTTTGATTTTATTTTTAATGAAAAAATGTCATAACAAACTGTTAATTAGTGTCATAACTTCAGTTGTTGTATTTTTTTTCTGCCAAATTTTCATTTTTTGTTGCATGGCATTTAGTTTGAAATATGTGGGGCATGAAACGAAATTTAAAAGTTTAATTAAAATAAAGGAGGATTTAGCCATGACACTAGTTAGAAAAAGCAACAATTATTATCCATCGTTCCCTTCGTTCTTCGATAGGTTTTTCAACGAAGATTTGATGGATTGGAACAACCGGAATTTTTCAATGACCAACACCACTATCCCGGCTGTTAACGTAAAAGAAGATGATGAGAAGTACGAGATTGAAGTAGCTGCTCCGGGCATGAGAAAAGACGATTTCAAAGTAAAGCTTGAAAACGATACTTTAACCATTTGCTCAGAGATTAAAAAAGAAGAAAAGGAAGAGAAAGGCGATTACAAACGTCGCGAGTTTAGCTATCAATCGTTTCAACGTTCTTTCAGTTTGCCCGAGGGGCATGTGCTTACCGATAAAATTAGCGCTAAGTACAACGATGGCATTTTGAA
>DAOSWJ010000242.1:0-5487 GCA_035380005.1 Prolixibacteraceae bacterium
AAATTGAACTATCGTGGCATTTCATGAACCGCAAAGCAGCCAAACAATATTCACTCGATGATAAAACCGGCTGGCTTACCCTTTTACCCGGCAGTGGCAAAACACACATCCTGCACAAAGAAGCCAGGCACCATTATGCCCTGGTAACTCAGCTCGATTTTGATGCACAAACCAACAAACACGAAGCAGGTATTTACCTAACCAATGGCAACGAATCGGTGACTGCCGAACTTTTCAGCGGTTTCGACAATGGAAAAATAATTGGCTTCCGTTTTGGCAACACCTTGCATATTACCGAGAATGAAATTGGAAATAACTTGTGGCTCAAAGTTGAACGTTACGGACATTTGTTAAGTGCTTTTTACAGTTCAAACGGAATTAGCTGGATACAAGTTGGTAAAGGCATAAATGTTAGTGCACTCGATAAAGGACAGGAAAACTATAACTGGTGGGTGGGTACAAGCAACGGACTTTACGCTGCTGGTGCAAAAGCTGCTTTCAACTGTTATGCATTCAAAGATGGTTTTTCGGTGCTCCCCATTGTAGGCTACAATAACTATTTTGGACTCGAAACCAAAGGCACAGGAACCAACAAAGCCATGTACAACAGCTCCGACAAAGGAGGCTGGGCAATGTTGGCCGGGGTGGATTTAGGAAGCGGATTACGTGTTCCTGAAAAAATACAGGTCGAAGCAGCATCCAACTCGGGTGGCCAAATCGAAGTTTGGATCGACGACTTGGAAAATCAAGGGACACTTATTGCAACCATTGATATTACCGACACAGGAGGCGAAAGCACTTGGCAACATTTTGAAGCACCAATTGGCGAAATATCGGGCCAACACGACATTTTCATACGTTGGAAAGGCCCCGCAAATGCATTCTTACTAAAAAGCATTCAATTTATAGTTGCCCAAGACTACACAAATGCCGTGAAAGACAAATCATTATCGACAATAATTAAAGCTTACCCCAACCCGTTTGAACACGGCATTACTGTTGAAACCATAAATACCAATTCTACTTATCAGATTTACACACTTAGCGGGCAAATGGTTGAAACTGGCACCATTGGTTCATCGCCACAAATTATTGGAACCAGTTTGGCGCAAGGCTTATATTTATTAAAGAATGGCTCAGAAATAATTAAAATAAACAAAATAAAATAACATAAAATGAAGAATTCGATACCAAAAACACTGGTTTTATTGCTTATACTAACACTTCCAAACCTTTTTGCAACAGCCCAACAAGTCAACATCGACTTCAATACAAAACATCAAATAATAAGAGGTTTTGGTGGCATACATATCAACTCGTGGACAGGCCGTCAACTAACTGCCGATATGCAGGAAAAAGCCTTCGATAACGACCCGGGCGAAATTGGACTGAGCATTTTTAGGATGCGCATCGACCCTGACTCCAATGCTTGGAATGCAGAACTGCCCATTGCCCAATATGCTACAAGTAAGGGTGCAATTGTATTTGCCAGCCCTTGGAACCCACCATCGAACATGCGTGCCTTTTTGCGCGAAACACCCAATGGCAACGACAATTACCTTTTGCCCGAGTTTTATGCCGATTACGCTCAACACTTGAACAAATATGTCGATTTTATGAACAACAACGGGGTACCCTTGTACGCCATTTCGGTACAAAACGAACCCGACTGGCACGGTTGGACATGGTGGGAACCAAGTCAAATGCTCAACTTTGTACGCAACCATGCCCAAAACATCAATTGCAGGGTAATTGCACCCGAATCGCTCGGATATGTCCGTAAAATGATCGACCCATTACTGAACGATTCAACGGCCAATTCACACATCGATATTTTAGGAACCCACTTGTATGGAACCCCTAAAGCTAATTTTTACTACCCCCTAGCTTACGAAAAGAACAAAGAAATTTGGATGACCGAACACCTTTTTGGCAGCGAATCGCCCGAAGCCAATACATGGAAACTGGCCATGCACATTGCCGATGAAATAAACACTTGCATGGATGCCCGCATGAGCGCTTTTGTATATTGGTACATCCGCAGGTTTTACGGATTAATTGACGAAAACGGCAACATAACCGACAAAGGCTACATCATGTCGCATTTTTCGAAGTTTGTGAGACCCGGAGCTCATCGCATCGAAGCCGATTTTAACCTGGCAACAGGGCTTACGGCAACCGCTTACCAATCGGACAGCAACATGGTTGTAGTGGTAGTAAACGACAGTAACCAACCGGCCACACTCAATTTTTCGGTACAAAACATTGCACCAAACATAAACCAGATGACCATGTTCGCCTCAACAGCCAACAAAAAAATGATCAACGAAGGAACTTTTGAAATAACCGAGGGCAGCTTCAGTGCCAACATTGAAGCCAACAGCATAGTTACCCTAACTTCCGATGCATCGAATGGGGCAAAATATGGCAACCTTGAACCAATAGCCAATGCCGGTAACGATATTGAAATGGAAGACGAAACCGGTGCCGGAGTTCAGCTTACCCTTTCGGGTGCCGAAAGCAGCGACCCCGACGGCGAAATTACCAAATACTCGTGGGCATACAATGGGCTGCAAATAGCAACTACTCCAACCATCGATGTACAACTGCAACTGGGCACCTACATGTATGTTTTAACCGTAAGCGATAACGATGGTGCAACAAATACCGACACCATCAACATAAATGTATTCAATAATAATTCTGTTGAAATTTGGCTCGAAGCCGAATGCGCCGAAGTGGGCGAAAACTGGGATATTATTGACGACGACGAAGCATCAAATGCAAAAGGGCTCTCGGTAAAAGCAGGCGTTCAATCAACAGCCGAAGCATCGGCGAATACTGCCGATCTCCTGGTTTACAATTTTCACGTAGCTGAAAACGGCACTTACAAAGTTTGGGGCAGGGTAAAAGCACCAACTTACGACGATGATTCTTTCTGGATCAGGGTTGATAACGGCGAATGGACAAACTGGAACGGTTTGGCAGTAAAAACCAATTGGGAATGGGCTGCCGTATTTGCAGGATCAGCCGACAATCACATCACCTACGCTCTCGATACCGGCTGGCATACCCTCTCGGTTTGTTTCCGCGAAGATGGCGCATCGATCGATAAACTGTTGATTGCCAACACCGGCATCATCCCCGACGGAATGGGTGCAGATGCCACCAATTGCACTCCCGATGACGATGACGATGATGACGACCAAAACAGCATTTTCGAAACCGAACATTCAAATGCAGTTAAAATATACCCCAACCCGGCCCACTCTGCCGTAAGCGTCATTAGCAAAATTGCATTCAACCAACTTACTGTTTTCGACAACATTGGTCGTAAAATTCTAGTTAAGAATTACCAAAACGATATTAACTCCGATGAGTTGAACCTAAATATTCCTGAAGGAATTTACACCATTCAATTACAGGGCAAAAAAGATGTAATTAATGCTAAACTTGTAATGATCAACCATTTCTAAACATACAACTATGACTAAATTACCAATTATTGCTGTACTTATTTTGCTATTGTGCTCATGTACTAATACCGAAGAGCAAGTACAAAAAATGAAATTATGGTACGATAAGCCTGCCAAAATCTGGAACGAAGCACTTCCCTTAGGAAACGGACGTCTGGGCGCAATGGTTTATGGCAATCCGGCACAAGAAAAAATTCAACTCAACGAAGAAACTTTTTGGTCGGGAGGCCCATCGCGCAACGACAATCCCAACGCATTGAAAGCATTGCCACAAGTACGCAAGCTAATTTTCGATGGCAAATATCACGAAGCCGAAAAAATGGTGAACGAAAATATGCTTACCCAACTGCACGGCTCAACCTATCAGGTAATTGGTAATTTAAACTTAGCATTCGACGGCCACGACCAATACACCGAATATTATCGCGAACTCGATTTAGATCGTGCTTTGTTCACATCGACATACACCGTTGAAGGAGTAACTTATAAGCGCGAAGTGTTTGCATCGCAACCCGATCAGTTAATAGCCGTGCGCTTAAGTGCAAATGAAAAAGGCAAACTGAACTTTGAAGCATCATTTGACGGGCCACTTCAAAAAACGTCGGAAGCAGTCGATGCAACTACGCTTGAAATGACCGGTTTATCGGGATCGCACGAAGGTGTTGAAGGTCAGGTTCGTTTTAATGCACGCGCTAAGCTTATCAATAATGGAGGTTCAACAAAAGCCGACAATAACAAAATATTGGTTAGCAAAGCTAACGAAGTGCTCATTTTAGTTTCGATAGCCACAAACTTTGTCGATTACCAAACACTTTCTGCAAACGAAAACGAAAAATGCATTGGCTATTTAACTGCTGCCGAAGGGAAAACAGCAGAAGTAATGCTGCAAAGCCATATCGAAAGCTATCAGCAATATTTCAAGCGAAGTAAGCTATGGCTGGGAACATCGCCGGCATCGGAGTTACCAACCGATGTTAGGGTGAAAAACTTTGCACAAAACAACGACCCCGAGTTGGTTGCACTTTATTATCAATTTGGCCGTTATTTGTTGATTTCGAGCTCGCAACCGGGTGGACAAGCAGCGAACCTGCAAGGCATTTGGAATGAAAGCACCCACCCAGCCTGGGACAGTAAATACACCATAAACATCAACACCGAAATGAATTATTGGCCGGCCGAAAAGTGCAACCTATCGGAAATGCACGAACCTTTGTTCAATATGGTTCGCGACCTTTCGGAAACAGGAAAACAAACAGCACGCCAAATGTATGGTTGCGATGGTTGGGTTGCCCACCACAATACCGATATATGGCGCATATCGGGGGTAGTTGACGGTGCTTTTTGGGGCATGTGGCCCATGGGCGGGGCCTGGCTCTCGCAACACCTTTGGGAAAGATACTTGTACAGCGGCGACTTGGATTTTCTGGAATCGGCCTACCCTGTGCTAAAATCGGCCTGCGAGTTTTACGAAGATTTTTTGGTTGTCGATCCACACAACAATTATCTGGTTGTAGCTCCTTCAATATCACCCGAAAATGCCCCGGCCGGAAGACCTTCGGTTAGCGCTGGTGTTACCATGGACAATCAAATTCTGTTCGATTTATTTTCGCGTACAATAAAAGCAGCTAAAATATTGGGCATCGATCAGGAAATGCTTGAAAAATACCAGCAAATACTCGATCGCCTTCCGCCAATGCAAATTGGCCAACACGGACAACTGCAAGAATGGATGGAGGATTTGGACAATCCTAACGACAAACACCGCCACGTGTCGCACCTTTATGGCCTGCACCCCAGCAACCAAATAAACGCATATTCAACACCCGAACTTTTCAACGCAGCACGAACCACGCTCGTACACCGCGGCGATGTATCAACAGGCTGGTCAATGGGTTGGAAAGTTAATTTTTGGGCGCGTTTGCTCGATGGTAACCATGCACTTAAACTGATTAAAGACCAACTTACACTGGTTGAGCCCGATAAAGGCCGCCAAGCAGGAGGCACCTACCCT
>DAOSWJ010000243.1:0-5449 GCA_035380005.1 Prolixibacteraceae bacterium
TTCACCTTTTTTGGTAGCAATGCCCCATGGGTTTTCAAAATCTTCGCCCATTAATATAATACCGCCACGTGGGCCGCGAAGGGTTTTGTGCGTAGTTGATGTAACTACGTGTGCATATTTAACTGGGTTTTTGAGCAAACCTGCTGCAATTAAACCTGCCGGGTGAGCCATGTCGATCATCAACAAAGCGCCAACCGAATCGGCAATTTTGCGCATGCGTTCGTAGTCCCAGTCGCGCGAGTATGCCGATGCACCACCAATAATCAACTTTGGTTTTTCGGCTTTGGCCAGTTGCTCCATTTCGTCATAATCAACGAAACCTTCGGGGGTAACTTTGTAGGCTATGGGTGTATAAAGTAAACCCGATGAGTTTACAGGTGATCCGTGCGAAAGGTGGCCGCCATGCGAAAGGTCGAGCCCCAAAAATTTATCGCCAGGTTTTAAAATAACACTTAATACAGCTGCATTTGCTTGTGCTCCCGAGTGTGGTTGAACATTGGCATAGGCTGCTCCGTACAATTGTTTGATACGATCGATGGCCAATTGTTCTGTCATGTCAACAAATTGGCAACCACCATAATAGCGGTGCCCAGGGTAACCCTCGGCATATTTGTTGGTCATTACTGAGCCCATGGCTTCCATAACTTGCTCGCTTACAAAATTCTCTGATGCAATAAGTTCAATGCCGTCGAGCTGACGATGTTTTTCTTTTGCGATAATGTCGAATACTAATGTGTCGCGTTTCATCCGTATATATTTTTGAAAGTTGTTGCTGGAAATAAAGCGCAAAGATAATTTTTTTAGCTATATGCTATCTCAGTTGTTTACACTTTCGGCTTTTATGAGTTGATTCATCAGTGCATACACCGTTAAACCCGAAATGGTTTTGATACCAAGCTTTTCGGTTATGTTTTTGCGATGGGTGATTACAGTATTGATGCTGATGAACAGTCTTTCAGCTATTTCTTTATTTGAATAGCCCTTGGCCACTTCTTTTAAAATATCGATTTCGCGCACACTTAACACATTGTTGTTTGCAGGCTTGCTTTCCTTATCAATTTGTAAGAATGCCTGTATTTGTTGGTTGATGGCTATTTTTGAGGTTGTAAGTGTTAAGTAATTGTCAAAAAAATTCATTTTCTCGGCTTGCTCGCCTATGCCAAGTATTTTGCCTGTAAAAATTGCACTAATTTCATTTAAATGATTGGCTTTGGGTTTTTGTAGTAATTTGTTGTGAATGATCAGATAATCGGCGTTTGAATGATGGTGATTCTTCAAATCATCCAAATTATTAAGGCTAATGAAATTTGCATCAATTCCAAGGTCGCGAATAATGCCCCGAATGCCCGAGCGGATAAAATAAACGTTCGACGCTATGAAAATTGTTATGTTGTTTTTGTTTTCGATCACCTTTTCCGAAATTGAAGTTCTAATTTATTTATTTTTGGTAGTAACACATGGTCTTCGATGCGTGAATGGTCGTTTAAATCTTCTTCGAGCCTGAATAATTCAATTAGCAACTTTTCAATCAAATCTTTGCGCTTAACTGGAGGTAGAAATTTAATGATTAGGTTTTTAAGATCAAGTAATTTTGCTTCGAGTTGCTTGTGATCGTCGTTGTTGTGTGCCGATTTGCTTTGTGCTATTTTTTGAATGAGTAGTTCGAGTGATTCATGGTTGTGTAACGTATTTTCTAGCTCGATGGTGAAGGGAAAAATTGTTTTTTCCTCGTTTTCGAGGTGCTTGATCAATTCTGTTTTGTATTCTTCAAAAAAGTTGGCTATCAGTAAGTTGTTTTTTTTATTGTCGGGATTACTGTTTTCAATAATCTCGTAAACTATTTTTTCGAGTTCGGGTATTTTTACTTTTCGATAGTAATTGTGTGTGTTTGTAAGGTATTCAATAATAAGCATTAGCGGGTATTCTTGTAATTCTTCGGCAGTGAAATATTCAGGATTATTGTAGCTATTGATTATTTCCAAAAAGAAAAATGTATTAATGCTTTTTTCGGCACACACTTCGCTTACGGTTTTGTTGCCAAATCCCAAATCGATGCCAAAACGCCCAATAATGGGCAAAAGTAAATAGTTGTTCAGTATAATATCGGCCATTTTCGTGTTGGCCGTAAAATGATTGTGTTTGCTCATTGTAATTTATAATGGTATAAATTCTTGTTTTACTAATAACAAATTAACGTTTAGCTACCCTTTATGTTTTGTTTTATAAAAAAAGCCTTGCATAAATGCCAGGCTTTTTTTTCAAACGCTTAAAATTTATGGCTTTTTTAATAAATGTATTTCTATGATTACAAAGTTAAAGTTAAGGTACATATTATATGTCATAACATGTTGGTATTTTTTATTGAGTATTGTTGTTTGTTATACACGTAAGGCTTATTCGGTAAATTTTTATAATTTAGCAACTGTTTATAAATAAACAGCTACAATGAAAAAGCTCAGCTTGGTAATTTGCGTTTACAACGAAGAGGATAATGTGCTTCCCTTGGCTGTTCAAATAAAAAATGCTTTAAATGAATACGATTTTGAAGCAATTTTTGTTGACGATGGTTCAACTGATTCTACAAAGGACAAAATAAGGCAAATAGGTGACAAACGCTTTACTTTACTCGAGTTGAGTAAAAATTTCGGTCAAAGTTCGGCATTACAGGCAGGCATCGATTTGGCCGAAGGCGAATACATTGTTACACTCGATGGCGATTTGCAAAACGATCCCTCAGATATTCCGATGATGATCGAAACATCAATCAAAAATAATTTAGATGTAATTGTAGGTAATCGCAAAAATAGGAACGACAATATATTTCTGCGAAAAATACCTAGCAAAATTGCCAATGCCATTATACAAAAAACTACCGATGTGCGCATAAATGACTATGGTTGTACGCTTAAGGTTTTTAAACACGAAATAGCTAAGGACATCAAAATATATGGCGAATTACATAGGTTTATACCGGTACTGGTAGTGCTCGAAGGCGGAACCATTGGTCAAGTTGATGTTAAACACCATGCCAGGTTGCATGGCAAATCAAAATATGGAATTGGCCGTACCTTACCTGTTGTTATCGATTTAATTGTGATGCTTTTTCTAAAAAAATATTTGCAAAAGCCGATGCATTTATTTGGTGGAGTGGGTGGTATTGGCGTAGTTTTGGGGGTTATAATAAACCTTTACTTGTTTGTTTTAAAACTTTTGGGTAACGATATTTGGGGAAAACCATTGATGTTTTTGGGCATGATTTTACTCCTTGGTGGTATTCAGTTGATTACTTTTGGCTTAATTGCCGAGGTGCAAATGCGAACTTATTTCGAATCACAAAACAAAAAACCCTACCGTATCCGAAAAATCGAAAAGGTAGGGTAGTGTTTTTTTTCAAAACTTTTTATTGCAGGCTTTTGATTTTTTCGAGAGCAGTGTCATAATCGGGTTCCGAAGTAATTTCGGGAACAATTTCAACCCATTGAATAATTCCTTTTTTATCAATTATTACAGTTCCGCGAGCCAGCAAAGCAAGTTCTTTAATCAAAAAACCATATTTGTTGCCAAATTCACGCTCTTTGTAATCCGATAAAGTTACAATGCTGTCAAGCCCTTCGGCAGCGCAAAAACGTTTTTGTGCAAATGGCAAATCGAGCGAAACACTCAATACCGCAACATCGCTCATCGAGCTCGCAATTTCGTTAAACTTGCGATTTTGTTTTTGGCACACCCCGGTATCAATCGACGGGTAAATGGCAATAACTACAACCTTATCTTTAAACTGCGATAAAGCTACCGCTTCAAGCCCTTGGTTGGTTCCGGTAAATTCGGGTGCTACATCGCCTACCTTAACTGCAGTGCCGGTTAATGTTACCGGGTTGCCTGCAAAACTTACTAATCCTTTTCTTTCCGACATGTATTTTTTGTTTTGTTGTTTACAGTTATTGAAACATATTTCAAAACGAAAAGTTTAGTGCCCGCTTCAATTAAGCCAAAACTTTTTTATTATTTAGTTATTCAAAAAAGAAAAAAGACAGCAAAAAATTTAATATTTGATCAAAAAGTAAAAGAAAAGTACAAAAAACTTGACTAAAAGATTATATTTGCAGCATAAATTTGTTGAAATTTAAATATTCAAGCTAAAAATATAGAATTATGTGTGGAATTGTAGGAGTTTTCGATCTGAAAGTTGATTCGCAGCATTTGCGAGCGCAGGTACTTAAACAATCAAAAAAACTGAGGCACCGCGGCCCCGACTGGTCGGGGATTTATTGTGGGCAAAATGCAATTATAGCTCACGAACGCTTATCAATTGTTGACCCCGAATCGGGTGGTCAGCCATTGTACAGTAAGGATAAATCGCTCATATTGGGCGTTAACGGCGAAATATATAACCATCGCGAAATTAGGGCAATTACCAAACATGAATATGAATACCAAACAGGGTCGGACTGTGAGGTGATCCTTGCACTTTATCATCAAAAAAAGGAAAAGTTCTTGGACGACCTGAACGGTATTTTTGCCTTTTGCCTTTACGACGAAAATGAAGATGCTTATTTGATTGGTCGCGACCATATTGGTATTATTCCCTTGTACATGGGGTGGGATCAATGGGGTAACTTTTATGTTGCCTCGGAACTGAAAGCGCTCGAAGGTTTTTGTACCAAAATTCAGGAATTCCCACCAGCCAGCTATTTGTACAGTAAAGATGGCGAAATTAAACGTTGGTGGAACCGCGATTGGATGGATTATGAAAATGTTAAAGACAACAACACAAGCATTGATGAGTTGCGTAAGGCTATGGAGGATTCGGTACATCGCCAATTAATGAGCGATGTTCCTTATGGCGTTCTGCTTTCGGGTGGCCTCGATTCGTCAATTACTTCGGCTTTGGCCAAAAAGTTTTCGGCTAAACGTATCGAAGAGGGCGATCAAAAAGATGCTTGGTGGCCGCAGTTGCATTCTTTTGTAATTGGGCTCGAAGGTTCGCCCGATTTAGCTGCTGCACGTAAAGTAGCCGACTATATCGGATCGGTTCACCACGAAATTCATTACACCATACAAGAAGGACTTGATGCAATTCGCGATGTAATTTACCATGTCGAAACATACGATGTGACCACTATAAGGGCTTCAACGCCAATGTATTTGGTGGCTCGTTTTATTAAGTCGATGGGCATTAAAATGGTGCTTACAGGCGAAGGTGCCGACGAAATTTTTGGTGGTTATTTGTATTTCCACAAAGCGCCAAATGCCGAAGAATTTCATAAAGAAAGCCTGCGTAAGGTAAGTAAACTAAATCTCTACGATTGCCTTCGTGCAAACAAATCGTTGGCTGCATGGGGTGTCGAAGGGCGTGTGCCTTTCCTCGATAAAGAATTCATGGATGTGGCCATGCGAATCAACCCTAAAGACAAAATGGCCGGTAGTAACGGTAAAATCGAAAAGCGGG
>DAOSWJ010000244.1:0-5378 GCA_035380005.1 Prolixibacteraceae bacterium
TTGCATGGTATTGTTTTTTGGATGATGGGTTCGTTAGATGAGCCCAATACAATTCTTGTAAAAATTGTATTTTACTCGTCGCTTGCCGGATTAATTATGAGCTATTTTTTCGCCCGACCACTCAATGCGTTGAGATTAGGACACGAAAAAGCGCACCATTTAGGAATAAACACCAACACAACAATCAGAATTCTGTTTATTGTAGCGTCGTTGCTTACAGGTATTTGTGTTGCTGTAGCCGGAATTATTGGTTTTGTTGGTTTGGTAATTCCACATCTAATCAGAAACATAATTGGTACCGATTATCGTATTTTGTTGGCAGGCTCGTTTTTGGGCGGAAGCTTATTTTTAATAATTTGCGACATAATAGCCCGAACCATTATTATGCCCAACGAGTTGCCAATTGGAGTAATAACCGGAATGGTTGGTGGATTGGTTTTTATTGTTGTATTGGCCCGAACACGTTTAAAATTCACATAAACTATGGAAACATTCTTAAAAATTGAAAACATGGTTTGTGGTTATGCCGATCATTTCAACCTCGAAAAAATAAATTTCGAATTACCCAAAGGATCGCTAGCCGGTATTATTGGGCCAAACGGATCGGGCAAAACAACCTTTTTTAAAGGCATTGCCGGCGATTTGAAATTAAAATCGGGCAAAGTAATACTCGATAAAACCAATCTTTCGGAATTGCCATTGCGAAAGTTTGCTCAAAAAGTAGCTGTAGTATCACAAAATACCGAAATAACCGATATAACAGTAGAAGATTATGTGCTATTGGGCCGAATACCCTATCGTTCAAATTTTCACTTTTTCGAAACAAAAACCGATATCGACATTGCCCATAAATACATGAAACTGACCGATGTTTATCGTTTCAAAGACAAATATCTAACTGAACTGAGCGGTGGCGAACAACAGTTGGCAGCCATTGCCCGGGCACTTACTCAGGAACCTCAGCTTTTACTGCTCGACGAGCCTACTTCGCATCTCGACATAAGCCATCAGGTACAAGTACTTAACCTAATACAAAACCTTAATCGAAAATTGAACCTAACGGTTTTAATCATTATTCATGATTTGAACCTGGCCGGCGAATATTGCGATTATTTGGTAATGATGAACCAAGGGAAAGTGCATATACAAGGAACTCCGTCAACAGTGCTTAATTATCAAACCATCGAGGAAGTATATAACACGGTGGTAATCACCCGCGAAAACCCGGTTTCGAAACGCCCGGTAGTTTTTCTGGTTTCGGAACGCTTAATGAATGAAATGGGGCAAGAGTAAATTATTTTTATCAACATTTTATTAACCTAAGCCAAATCTTATTTATTTTCTATTTATATTTGCCGCCAGTTTGGTTCTTTTCTGATACTTCTCAGATTGGATTAAAAAGGGAATCCGGTGATTCTGAACTATTTTAGAAAATTCCGGAGCTGTACCCGCAGCTGTAAGCCTTTACCCCGGTATTTGTCGGGGAGCTTTTTGAAACATGCTGCCACTATTACCCGCCGAAGCCTTGGCGAAGGTGGGTCTCTTAAATGAGATAGTTTTTCGTAGTGAAGGAGTCCTCCTTCGCAATAGCTACGGACGATAAAATGGGAAGGCCTCAAAAAGTTAGGTAAGCCAGAAGACCTGCCAAATGTTTTTGATTGTTTAATCAAAGCTTCGGGATTAAAGCTTGTGGACTGTTTCAAACACGATTCACAATACCCTGGCTCAACTATTTGAGTTTTAGATGAAAAGTAAACTTATTTTTCTGTTTGCATTGTTTGTAAGTATGCAAATGTTTGGTTTTGAACCCGAACCATCGGTTATCGACACCATTCATTTAGATGAAATTACCACTTATGCCGACCATGTTAAATACCAACCTGGTTCAAAAATTGTATCGTTCAATGCAGAACAATTATCAACTGCTGCTTCGGGTGGTATCGATCAGCTTATTTCTCGTTTAACGCCAATTTATATCAAGACAGATGCCGGTGGCCTTTCTACCATAAGGATTAGGGGTACAGCTCCCGATCATACCAGCATTAATTTTGGTGGAATCAACATCAATTCGCTAACATTGGGGCATTCAAACGCATCGAAAATACCTGCATTTTTATTCGACAAACTCGATATTCAATTTGGTGGATCATCGGCAATAAACGGCTCAGGCGCAATTGGTGGCGCCATTTATTTAGGCAATTTAAATAGCTGGACGAATGGTGTTAAGGCAGAAATAAGCACTCAACAGGGATCATTTGGTGAACAGCTTTATGGTACAAAGCTTTTTATCGGAAATGGCAAGATCGAATCGGTTACTAAGGTGTATGTATATAAAAAGCAAAACAATTTCAAGTTTGAGAATATTTACACCGGTAATGTCGAAGTTCGGGAACCAGTTATTGATATACAAAAAGGATCAGCTATTCAAAACCAGGGCTTATTGCAAGAAATTAATTATTTATTTTCAGCAAATCATTACATCAAAAACGCTGTTTGGTTCGAAAAGGATTGGCATCAAATTCAGCCTAACATGCAAACAAATTTCAGGTACAAAAGCAGCGAAGAGCTACTGAATCAGCATATTCGAGCCTGGTCGGAATACATCAACGAGCAAAATAGATTAAAATTCAGTATTGGCAGTGGCTATGTACACGATTATCAATTGTACGACAATAACCAAAACCAATTAATAATTACCAACAGGGGTATTGCAGAAACAAAATTTAAATACGTTTTAAACAAAACAATCGATTGGCGGGCCGGCGCCAAATATCAATACATTGTACCCGATGTTTATTCGTATTCAACAGCAAACATTACTACCGAACAACACCTCGATGTTTATTTATCGACTTTTTATCAGCCTTTTAAACGCTTAAAAACTACGTTAAACCTTCGACAAATGCTGGTTAGTAATTACAAAGCCCCTTTTACTCCATCGTTTAATGCCGAATACATTTTATCATCGGGCACATTCCATTTAGCAAAACTTAATGGAAATGTGTCGCGCAGTTACCGCATCCCTACTTTCAACGACCGGTTTTGGGCCGACCAGGGCAACCCTAACCTTAAACCCGAAGACGGATTAAACGTTGAAACAGGTTTTGAATATCATTTTTGCAATGGTGAAAAATTTACAACCGTAAAAGTTAATGGTTTTTACATGGATATTGACAATTGGATTGAATGGAGAAATTATGGAATATGGAAAGCTGAAAATGTTCAGCGGGTAATTAGTCAAGGCATTGAAACCAGTGTACAATTTCATTTCGAAACGGGGAAAACCAAATCGGATATCACAGCCAACTACTCGTTAAATAAAGCCGAAAAAATTGAATCCAAAGCTGACAATACAACCTTCAAACACCAACTAATATACACTCCCTATCACATGGGAAACATAGTGTATTCCATTGAATACAAGCAATTCAATGCATTTATTGATGGCAACTTTACCGGAGGGCGATATTCCAATTACTTAGGCTCGAAACTACAGCCCTATTTTTTAACAAATGCAGGTGCATGGTACAATTTTAAATTAAGGAACCAAGGCTTAAAACTCTCATTTCAAGTTAATAACATTTTTAATGTGAGCTATCAAAACGAAAAATATTATGCCATGCCCGGCATTAACTTCAGGTGTGGATTAACGCTGATCATTAAATCATAAAAAATCATAAAACTTTAAAAATTAATTTATTATGAAAATTTCATTTAAACTTCTCATTCTGTTTTTAGTAGGTATTTTATTTTTTTCTTCATGTACCGAAGATGATCCTGATCCATTTCCAAGTGAATTGGTTAAAGGTGCATACATAGTTAACTATGGCAATTTTGGCGATGGTGGTGCAAGTATTGCCAAATACGATTACGAAAAAGGAGAATTACACAACAATTACTTTTCAACACAAAACAATGGTATTGAGCTGCTTTCGAATATTCAGTTTGCATACGAATACAACGATAGCATATATTTGATGGGCAACGAGAGTGATCAAATAATTGTTGTGAACCCTTTGTTTATTCAAAGCCGCAACGGCATTACCGAAGACATTGCAAAACCAAGGTATTGTGTTGCTAATGGTGATTATTTGTACATTTCGTGTTGGGGCAGCAACCCCGATTGGGCACTTATGCCTGATACCTACATCGCAAAATTCAATACAAAAACCAGCAAGGTTGAAGCTAAAATTGCTTTGCCCGGAGGTCCCGAAGGTTTAATAATTGCCAATAATAATTTGTATGCTGCCTTAAATTATGTCAATAAAATTGCAGTAATCGACTTAAGTTCTAATGCAGTTTCGTATATCGAAACGCCTGCTGTTTCGTCGTATTTCCTTAAAGATAATAACGAAAACCTTTACGTAACTTTTATCAGTACATGGAGTAATTTCTCAGAAGAGACAGGCTTAGGCTACATTAATACCACAAGCAACAAAATTGAGCAAGTATATAAAACCGACGGCGTTAGTACCGAATATGGTTCAATTTTAACTCCTAATGACGATTTTTCAAAAATATATGTTTTGAAAACTCAATACGACGAAAACTGGAACCTTTCGGGTGCTGTAGCTGAATTTAATATTGGTTCAGGTACTTTCACTACAATAATTGAAGGAATTTCGGGACCTAAAGGAATTTCGTACAATAATGCTGATAACAAATTGTATCTCTTTACTGCCGAAAGTGTTGTTAGCGGTGGTTCTTTAAAGATTTATGCCGAAGATGGCCAGCTTGAAAAAACGCTTGAAACAGGCATTTCGCCTACTATGGCAATCTATTTAGACTAGAATTATATGTCTATAAATAAATTAATTAAACATTTAGGTGTAGCATTAATCGTAATGCTGCACCTAAACATTTATGCTATAAACAAAGACAGCATTAATGTTTATATCGATTTTGGCGGTGAATCTGAAAATATTGAAAAGACTGTCAATTTCGAAAGCGATATAACAGCTTTGGTAGCTTTATTGCATGTAGCCACAGTTCAAACACATCCAATAAACGACTTTGTTTTTGTTGACGAGATTAATGGCGTAGAGAACATCAAAGGTAAAAATGCCTGGTATTTCACTGTTAATGGAAAACCAGCAAAAACATTGGCAATAAATTGTAATTTAGCCAAGGGCGACGTGGTAAAATGGATTTACAAAAAAGATGTGTGCTCAAAAACCATAGAAACAAAAGAACCATGTCCCGATAATTTTGGACTGTAAACTATTATTATGGCATCTCACATCACGTTTATTACAGGCGGACAACGCTCGGGCAAAAGCAGCCATGCACAAAAGCTGGCCGAGGAACACAGCTCAGCACCCATTTACCTGGCCACCTCGCGCATTTGGGACGATGATTTTCGCCAGCGGGTTGAACGG
>DAOSWJ010000245.1:0-5371 GCA_035380005.1 Prolixibacteraceae bacterium
GCCCACGAATAGCCTGCTGTATCGGCAATACGACCCATAATAGGAGGAATTATTGCACCACCCAAAATAAGCGCATTGATTAACCCCGATGCCGGAGCCATTTCTTCGCTATCGAGGCTACGAACAGCCAACGAGAAAATATTCGGGAACATAATTGAATTAAACAAACCAATTGAAACCACTGTCCAAATGGCAATCTGTCCGCTTGTAAATGTAGTAATAAGGCCTAAAGCGGCTGCTACCAAAGCAAAAATAGCTAATGAGCGGGCAGCTTTTCCACGGCCAATTTGCATAAACAAGAAATTAACAAAAGCACAACCGGTAAAAATTAACCCAATGTTCCAATTCCAATCGGTAACAAACGAGCCCGACACAAATGCCAAAACCAAGATAGCAGCAATGTAACCCCATTTTTTTGCACCATTTTTCATATCGGAAAACATAATCGATCCAAAGAAACGGCCAACCATGGCACCGCCCCAATAAATAGCAGCATAAGTTGAAGCCATTTCGGCATTAATAAGGTCATTTGAAGTACGTAAATAATTCACCAATAAACCGGCATTACCAACTTCGGCACCTACATAAGCAAAAATACCAAAAGCCCCCAACAAAACGTGAGGATATTTCCAAATGCTTTTCTTTTCGCCTTCTTTCTTTTGCGACTCAATTGATGGTAATTTAATTGTAAAGAGCACAATAGCAACTGCAATAACAATAAGTGCCATAATTATAAAAGGAACAGGAATACGTTCAGCTACTTCGAGACCATAAGCTTTCTCTTGAGCTTCGGTAGCCATTGCAGGTAAATTTAAGCCTTTGAATATGGCAATACCAATAAGCCAAGGTGCCACCATTGTAGCTACCGAGTTTAACGCTTGTGTCAGGTTCAAACGACTCGATGCAGAACTTTCGGGGCCTAATGCTGTAACATAAGGGTTTGCAGCCACTTGCAAAAACACTACACCGGTAGCCAAAATAAAAGTTGCAACATAAAACAAGCTCAACATTGCCCCTTTTGCAGCCGGAACAAAAGTAATACTACCAATACCCATGAGTATAAGACCTAAAATAACAGTCCATTTGTACCCAATTTTATTGATCAGTTTACCGGTTGGAATCGACATAATTGGATAAGTAATAAAAAATGCCGACGACAACAGTTGTGCCTCAAACTCCGATAAACCAAAAACTGCTTTAACAGGGGCAGTCATGGTAATAATAAAAGTTGTTGCAAAGCCAAAAATGAAGAATATGGCTCCGAAGGTGGTCATCCCCACCGTAAAATTCTTTTTATTGTCCATTAAGTAATTATTAAGGTTTGTATAAATTAGAATATTTGATTGTTGTTCAATTTTAGGCAAGCAAGATATAAAATTCATTTTTTATTTTATCATGATAACGCCAACTTTTTGGGCATTCATACTTATTGAAGTTTCGTTATTTCCTTGCCCTACATGTTGGTAAAACAAATGAATAATCTTGCTTCTTTTCCAAAGTCCGGTATCGAACGATGGCTCCCAACGCCCCAAAGTGCCAGTATTATAAACTTCAAAATGCCAATTGAACTCAGGGAAAGAGCTTCGAACAAGACATAACTGATCACCATGTTCTTCGTCTCGATAAACTACGATTATTTCAGTTCTTTCATTCTTATCGGACACTAAAACCTGAGGTCGGCTTATTGGAATACTTCTCGATCCGGTGCCCGACAAATCGAAATCGAGATTGCGTTGAGTGATGGTACTGTTTTTCCATTCGCCCCCGGTATTATAGATTAATTGAAGGTTTGTATTCTGCCCTGCAACACTCTTGTAGTATGTACAAATAAAAACATTCCCGTGTTTGTCCGATGTCATTGAAGTTTGGTTGATCAGGTTGCTGTTCTGTGCAATTGGCCAAACAATTTCGGCTTTTTGAACATCAATAGGAATGCTATATGCTTCGGCTTTTGAATTTTCCCAGGTAATGCCCCCATTGTTCGATCGAGCAAAACACATATCGTGATTTGAAGCAACATTGGGATTTTCGCGCCAAACCCAACTCAAAAGAACTTCATCGTTGTGGCCTATGTGCAATTGCCAGTATGCATTTCGTTCGCCTTGCCCGTCAATTAAATTGCTTTGTACCCTTGCCCAATGCTGGGTACTAACACAATAACGGTTTAGAACTAAATTTCCATTGCCCGAACCGCCGTCGCGGTAGGCAAAGAGCAAATCACCGTTTGAAAACCGATAGAATTCGGGATAAGTAACAGCATTCTCATTTGTTGCTGTTATGCTTTCTTTTGATCCCATTACGAGTGAGTAAGGTTCAACCGACCGACAATAATTTAGTTTTGAATTGTGATGGTCCCAACTCATGTGCAAATACCCTTCTCCATCAAGCATAATACAGATAACATTGTGGGCATCGCTAACATTTCCTTTGTAAGGCGTTGTTTTGACCGTCCACTCATTTTCATTCAGTTTTCGACGAGCAAGTACAACATTTGCCAAACTATCGTAAAAAGCTACAAATTGATATACACTATCGCTGATAACCGAATTTTTTCGGAAAATGGTTGCATTTACACTTGTTTTACTCCAACCATACCCCACTTCGCTTATTTGAAAATTAGAACTTTGGGTAAAAGCACTTAATGAAGCCCCTAAAAATGCTAAAACAAACAAACACTTCAAGTTAAAAGAATCATTCATGTTGCAACAATAATTAATTGAATTGTTTGCGATAACGCATCAAAGCTTCAACAAAATAGTAATCGGCATACGAAAGCGGCACATCAACCTCGGTTCCATTGGGCATGTGACCCACGCTATGTTTTAAAATGAAGTTGGCATTTGTGGCAGGTTTGGCCAAATAAGGCTCGTTACACAACGAAATAATCTGCTTTTCGGCTACTCCAAAGTATTGCTTTGCTTTATCAGTGTCAACATACTGGTGCAATTCGAGTAAGGTAGAGCAAATAATGGCCCCTGCCGAAACATCGCGCAATGCATGCGGAATATCGGGGGCATCAAAATCCCAATATGGTATTTTATCGTCGGGCAAACGTGGATGGTTCACAATAAAATCGGCAATTTTTATGGCTTGATCAAGGTATTGCTGATTGCCTGAGAAACGATACATCATTGTAAAACCATAAAGTCCCCATGCTTGTCCACGCGCCCATGCCGAAGAGTGGCTGTAACCTTGGGCGGTATGAAAAAGTTCAGGTACACCACTCAAAGTATCGTACGAAACAACATGAAACGAACTTCCATCGGGCCTAAAGTGGTTGGTTATGGTTGTATTTGCATGGCTACGTGCTATTTCTGAGAAGCGTGGTTTTTCGAACTTTTGTGCAGCCCATTCAAGCAATTCAAGATTCATCATATTGTCAATAATCACAGCATATTGCCACTGTTGGTTCCATGATGCCCTATCCCACGATCGGATTGTTTTTGTACGTTCATTATATCGGCTCGATAACGAAATGGCAGCATTTTCGATAATTGGTAAATAATCAGAATTGCCGGTTATTCGATATGCATTTCCATAGCTACAAAAAATAATAAAGCCAATATCGTGATTATCGGTTGTATACTGCTGTGATGCAACCTTTTGAGAGAATTGCTCAGCATAATTCCTAAACTCATCGTTTTGAGTATATTCATACATGTACCAAAGTTGACCCGGAAAAAAACCGCTTGTCCACCAATGAGCATTGCTGGTTTCGAGCTTTCCGTCGGCACCAATTGTTTTAGGCAAACGATCATCGGTTTCGACCAAATGTTTTGCCATCAGCAACGATTGTTGTTTTGCTATTTCGAGACTATTCTCGACCAATAACAAGGTTTCGTTATTCTTTTCCGATACACACGAACCCATTAAAAGAGATAAGGCAACAATAAAAAAATATTTCATAATTAGCTTTTTTGTACCATCCAAAAATAAGTATTTACGAGAATTTCAACAGTGCAAAATGTATCAAAAGCAAGTGTATTTGTTGCAAATATTTATTCTGAAATACCTTCGAGCATCAACAAAAAAGCATATTCCTTTGCTACATCTTTGTATTGTTCGAAACGCCCCGAAGCTCCACCATGCCCTGTATCCATGTTACAGTAAAGCAATAATAAGTTATTGTCGGTTTTCATATCGCGTAATTTTGCCACCCATTTTGCGGGCTCCCAATATTGCACTTGCGAATCGAACAAACCGGTAGTAACCAGCATGTGCGGATAAGCCTGTTCTTTAACCTGATCGTAAGGCGAATAAGAAAGCATATAAAAATACGACTCTTCGTTTTTAGGATTGCCCCATTCATCGAATTCGTTGGTAGTTAAAGGAATTGTTTCGTCGAGCATGGTCGATACCACATCAACAAAAGGTACTTGGGCAATAATTCCGTTGAACAAATCGGGCGCCATATTTGCCACAGCCCCCATCAGCAAACCGCCAGCACTCCCTCCCATTCCGTACAAATGTTGTGGCGATGAATATTTCTTATCAATTAAAGCCTTTGCGCAATCAATGTAATCGTTAAAGGTGTTTATTTTATTGAACATCTTTCCGTTATCGTACCAATCGCGCCCCATAGCCTGACCGCCCCTTATATGAGCAATGGCATAAATGTAACCCCTGTTAAGCAACGATAAACGAGTTGAACTAAAATACGGATCGATGGTATTACCGTATGACCCATAAGCATATAGCAACAAAGGCGATTTTCCGTTCACAGGTGTTCCTTTTTTATACACCAATGAAACAGGAATTTGCTCACCGTCGCGACTGGTAACGTACAGCCTTTCGGTAACATAATCGAGCGGATTGTGGCCACCAACAACCTCCTGCTGTTTTTTCAATTCTTTGCTTCGTTCATTCATGTTGTAATCGAAAGTTGACGAAGGCGTGGTTAGCGACGAATAGGAAAAGCGTAGTTGATGGCTATCGAATTCGGGATTAGTTGAGATGTAAGCAACATAAGCAGGTTCGCCAAAATCGAGATAATGCTCTTCGCCGTTGTGCTGGTTCATAATTCGCAATTGGTTTAGGGCATTTTTTCGTTCATTCACCACCAGGTAATCTTTGAATATTTCAATTTCTTCAATCAGCACATCTTCGCGGTGGGGCAAAACTTCTTTCCAATTTTCTTTCGATGTTGCATTTTCGGGAGTTTCCATCAACCTGAAGTTTTTGGCGTCCCAATTGGTAACAATGTAAAATTTGTCTTCGAAATGAACAATATCGTATTCATGAACTGTTTCGCGCGGTGTAAAATTTACGGGTTTAGCTGTTGGATTATCGGCAGGTATTAAATGAAAATCGGATGACAAAGTGCTTCCGTTCCAAATGATTATATACTTATCCGATTTTGATTTATATACAC
>DAOSWJ010000246.1:0-5367 GCA_035380005.1 Prolixibacteraceae bacterium
ACCTAAATTGAAATCGAACTCGGTTCCACTTTGTGTATTATATGTTGCCCCTACGTAACAATTAACATCGAAGCTTTTTGAAATGGTTTCAATTCCCAAACTTTGCTCTATTGTGCCATTAAAGTTCATATCGAGCGAGCCTTTTATTTCTAAACTGTTCGGGTTGATAGTCAGTTTTGTGCTAAACTGGGCGTTGGCCATCACCCCTCCACTTATGCTTGTGCCGCTAATGCTCGACAAACCTGCACCAACATCAATAAAAAGGAAAGCATCGGAACCCATAATGGCTGTTTCGCTAAAATTGGCATAAAAATCACCGCCAAGAAGAACTTCGGCCCTAACATATCCCGATGCCAGTATAAAATCGAAACTTTTGCTGGTATTTAGTACCTGTCGGTTTACAGCTGTGTAAATTCCATTTAATCCTTCGGCATCAAGTGTTTCGGTTTTGTAGCAAGTATTTACTACTTTAGGATTAATGTACGAGTTAGTAATGTTCCAGGCTTTATCAAGATTATTTTTTGCCGTTTTATCGTATGAGCCTGCTAAAAACCCTAAGTTGTAAGTGCCTGTGAGCAATCCGGCTAATAAATATGCATTGCATGAGCCGGCAACATAAAACCCATTTTTATCGAATAATGTTTCGATAGTTCCGTGGTTAAGGGTTAAGGCTCCCATTGTAACTGGGGCATCAATATTTAACGAGCCCCTCATTTCCATAGCCTCAAAATTGTAAACCTGTTCCATTTTGCCTATTGGGGTGTTGATGCTTGATATTGAGAGGTTCTCGGTACTGGCTTTTACTTCGCCCAATACTTCGAACTTAGTATATGAAGGTGCAATGTTTTCTGTGTTGGTTTCGTTGCTAATCATGTCGCCTTCGTAGCTTAGCAAACCCCAGTCGTTGTTAATAACCTGCATTCCGCCTTTGGCAATTTTTAGGCGATATCCTACAGAACTTGTTGCCGGGCTCGAAAAGTTAACCAGGTTCTCCTTCTGCGACAATTGGGTAATCCAATCCTTTCTGATATCGACATGGTAGGTTTCGTTTCTCTCAGCAAAAAATGTGGCAGGCATTGGGTTAAAGGTCAGGTTTGGTTTTTCGAGTACTTTGCCTTCAATACGCACCTCATTTTCGTCGATTTCTATTTTCTTCTTGTTTGCTTCGAAATGAACAAAGCCTTTGCCCTGAAACTCAACTGAAACATTTTCGAAAGCAGGTTGCTGTATTGTGTCAGTCCAATTAACGGTAAGTAAAATTTCGCTAATACGCGGAGCCTTCGTGTTAAGCAATCCGGTTACACCGATGTACGATGGCCCGTTAAAAATCGACAGCGGCTCAAACTGGGCTACCGGGTTGTTGTGCAGTAAAGGCTTTTCGGTTTTTTGCATCAGTTGAACAATCATTTCGTTGTTGCTCAGTATTTCAACGTAATTCAAATCAATATCGTAATTGGTGAGACCATTTAACTGAGGTAACGAAGCAACTTTGCCGGTAGCCGAACCCAGTAGTGAGAAATTCCAATGGGGCTTCATGTCGCTTCCTACTTTGGATTCGTAGTTCAAGTGGGCGCATCCCTGAGCAATGTAATCGAATTTTATTTTACCACCGGCCATGCTAAGGTTACTGTATTCAAAATCTTTCATAAAGAACATATCGCTGCGCAAAACAAATTTGCCTACAGGTATATCGATGATGTTGGTTTTGAGTAAAGCATTAGTGCTTAAAATTCCACCTTCGGTAGTGCTAAACGACCAATTGCGGGCTTCGAGCTCCCATTCTTCGAGTTTTAGGGTGATAGGTTTTGTGGCCAAAGCCGGGTAAACTTTGTTTTCGTCCAAAACCATATCGGGAATCGATACAGATATGTTTTCGGGTTGTGCATTTGGAATGTAGCAATTAAGCCTGGTGTCGAGGTGAATTTTTCCATACACATCGATGTAGCTGTTTTTGGGATCGGCAGAGGCATCAAAATTAATTAGTTTGAATTGAATAGACTTACCATTAATGTTGCACAGGTTGTAAGCCGCAGCAGGTTTCTGCTGGTAGCTTGCAATTTGGCTGGCGATATGTTGCAGAAAAACAATTGGTTCGATGTAATTTGCCGATTGCGATTCGCTTATTGTAAATGCCGATGTTACCACACTTACCTTGTTGTTGATGGTTGAATCGGGGTTGAGTTTGGCCAAATAGAATTCGCTATTATCGAAGTTTAAATAGCTGCTTGGATAATTGAATGAGTTATCGACAATCTGCATTTTTCCACTAATTGTTCCAAGGTCGTTTTCTTTGCTAAGGGTAAGCGGCGTGCTGTTATAAGCTTGGGTTTGCTCGGCCGATGTGAGTTTTACATTGTACTTGCCTAGGTACGACATTTTTAAGTTGGTTACGCCCTGAATGGCAATACTATTATTGACCGGTACGGCTGTTTTTTTGCCACCAATACCAGTAACAATATTAAACAAAACGTTTTCGACACGTAACAGCTTATTGTTATCGCTTAGGGTAAAATCGCTGATGGCCTCGGTCCAATGCACCAAACCGGTAACTCGTATCTGGGTGGCATTAACGTTTGTAATGTTCTCGACACTAAGCGGAAAGCCAAAAAGTTTGTTCACAGTTATGTCCTTAAACGATGTGAGGCTAAGATTGGCTTGCCCGTTTCCGTTCGAAATGGTTATTGTTTTTTTATCGCCCGAAACAGTAAATGTGGTATCGAGGGTTGCAATAATATTAATGTTTTGATTGTTTACAGGTATGCCCTTTATGGTGAAATTGCCCTTTGCATTGGTACGTGCTTCGAGCAAACTCATGTCGTTGCTCGAAGTTGCTGTATTATTGGATGTGATAATTGAACTTGCATTTTGTAAAATGTTTGAATAGCTCGAATGTTCCATTGGCGTATTTGAGGTATAGGCTTCGAGGTAAACACGGGCATTTTTAACTGCATTGCCATCGAGAGTAACTGTACCGCTTATTTGGCTACCTTGTTCAAGTTCGATGTTAATGTACTTAAAGTCGCGCGATTCGGTATTGGTTACATTTACGGTTTTGGGGATATAACCTTCGCCTTGTGGCCCTCTCACTATAAAGGTGTAATTGTTGACCGAAACATTTTCGAACTCGAATTTGGCCACTCCGTTTGCAGTACTTATTACCATATCGGGGCCAAGTTGTATTGTTGCACCGCTAATTGGTGTAGGTGGGCCAGTGAAACCGGGAGGCATTTTTTGTGTAATGTTGAATAATATGCGGTGCTTGCGACGGTAAACTTTCAATTCGCCAATATCGATGGTTTTCTTTTGCGCATCGGCAGCGGTTAACACATAAACCGTATCGAACCAGGCTACATCTTTTGGTATTATTTTTACTTCAACACCGGCTTTGGGCGCAATGGGCATATCAAAACTACCAAAGTTATCGGTTTCAAAAATTGTACTCGAATCGGCCTGAATATATGCTCTTACTCCGTTAAAAATAATTTGGCCATTTGTAGCTTGGTAATCGGCATCGATAATGCGGCCTGTAATGTTGGCTGCAGGAAGCAACGATAGGGTTGGGGTTGCCTGGCTTCCCATTTTTCGAAGAGTTGTTTTATAAAGTGCTTCGGGTTGATTGAATCCTTCGGCCGATGCAGTAAGGTATATGTTACTTTGTTCTGTTTGGTTGTTAAAGTATTCCGAAAGGGGAGGTTGGTCCACAAATAATTCGAGGTAACCGTAATTATCAACCGGTGCCGATTGGTCGTTTAGCCAGAAATAAGGGATATTCATATTTGAAAATTGCACCCTTGTGTTGCGCGATGAGCCTAAAGGTTGCCCCGACAAATTATCTTTAACATGAACCAGAATACGGCTTGGTAGTGGGGTAAGCACAATTGTTACCGAATCTTCGGGTATTACCGGATTGCTCCAATTTAGGTTGTTATCGATTATTGTTGGCATATCAACAATTGTTGATTCGTATGTTTTTGAGCCGGTATTAACAAAGCTCGACGCCTGAATGGCATAATTGTATTTTTCGCTTTGCAGCAAACCTCCTAAAATATTGGTAGTTCCATCGGCGTTTACCGTTTGTTTGGGCCATAATTGTTCAAACGAAGCATTGTTGCCGGTGTTGTGGTAAACAGGGTTAAGCAATTCGGCATAGGTATATTTCCCATCGCCTTCGCCAAGTGGCAAGTAATTGTTTTTGTTGCCTTTTCGGAAAATGGTTGCCTGAACTTGGGTAAGTGGCAGCACTTCTTGCTCATCATTTATTTCAACAGTTTTTACTTTTAGTTTAAATTCTTTTACAAAGTGCGGAATGTCGATTGGGGCAGCCATGCTTTCAAATGCTTGCACATCGTCGATAACTTTCTGCGATGGATAAAAATAAGGTGCTTTGTTTCCATCTATTACAATTCGGTAGGTACGTTTAAATTGTTCGAAATATTGTGGCGGAGTATTATCGTCGGCCATAGGAGATGAAGCAGTGCCCGGATTTGGCCCGTGCGCGTTGCCCATAAATTCATCATTTTGAATTACCATTCCCATGGCTTTATTCATCGCACCTGCCTGAACATTGCCCAGTTCAAACGATTGGCTTCCGGCATCGAAACCTACATTAAATGTGCCCGAATTGATTGTACTTTGAACCGAAGCTGTTTGTTGGTAACTAATTGTATTAAAATTGTTGCCAAACATATTGGCATAATCGTAAGGTGCAGGGTTAATTACTTCGTTTCCGCTAGCTGCTCCTAATACTTTATCTTTAATCGATTGGCCAACAATTGGAGGAGCAGAGCCTCCTTCATTGTGTTGTAAATATCCCGATCCCAAATTTCCCTTTTGATTAATATTTACAACTTCGATTGTGAAATAGCCGGCACTATCGGTCATCCCTTCGGCCATGGTTGTGTACTGATCGACTAACGACATAGGCTCGTTAGACCCTTCGGGAACAAAATAGTCCGACTCCCAATGACCTGTTATAATTCCTTCAGCCTGGTTTGATGTGTTTTGAATTGCCCCTATTGATTTTCCATCGCCATCAACATAATCGACAATAACCCTGAAATGGGTATTCGACATTGGCCTTTTTGTATGTGCCTCATCTGTTTTCCATTCGTATAGCAATCGACCTTTAAGTACCGATGTAGGGGGCATGCACGATGTTATGGTATAACTGGCTTCAACATTACGATAATAAGAATTGTCGGTCTTTGTTTCTGCAGGTAGAGGCAGCGAAAATGGCATTGGCTCGGCTATGAATTTACCCGAATCGACAAAGTTGGTGAGCACACTGCTCTGGTCAAAATTGGCAATTATACCGGCTATGTTTTGGCTAACTTGAGGTGTTAGCCCTGAATTTTTGATTGATACAAA
>DAOSWJ010000247.1:0-3012 GCA_035380005.1 Prolixibacteraceae bacterium
GTTATTGATTTCTTTTTCGGTTTCATTTGCCATGCTTAAAGGCATATCTTCTTCGTGAGTTAACATGGTAACCATAAGGTCGAGGGCTTCGCGTACCATCGTAAAAATGAGCCGTACATTGTCGTTAATTTGAAGTGGAAATTGAATTTTTTCAACTCTTTTTCGCTCAATAATGTTTAAAATATTCACGCACGAATCGGCAATGCTTTCCATATCGTCAATCATTTTGTACAAAGCATGCATTCTTCTTGAACTTGCTTCGCTCAACCTTCCCTCTCCTACTTTGGTTAAATATTTAGCAATTTCTTTTTCCATGCGGTCCGAATAATCTTCGGTGTCGAAAATACTAGCTTTTAACCTTTCAAATTCTTTTTCGTTTTGTTCATCAAAAATACGTTCAACATTAATAAACATTTTCCGAACCCTTTCGGCAAACAAAATTGTTTCGCGTTTAGCCTGAAAAAGCGATGCCTCGGGTGTTGAAAGCAGCCCTGTTTTAATATGAGTAAGCTTAAACTCATCGGAGGTGGTTTTCGACTTCGAAACTTTTTGACTCACAAAGGCCGATATGCGTTTTGAAAAACCAATTAAGATTATTGCATTTAGCAAATTGAACAAAGTATGAAACAAGGCTAAAGCCAAGGGCACACTTTGCGTATTTGTAAATGGATTGGCACCTCCAGCCAACATGAAAAGAATAGAAATTCCTTTTAAAAACCATTGAAAGAAGAAAATAAGCAATATGAATCCAAAAAGATTAAAAAACAAGTGGGCATAAGCAGCTCGCTTAGCATTTATATTAGCACCCTTCGAAGCTGTAATAGCAGCCAAAGTAGTACCTACGTTCTCACCAACCACCATAGCTGCTGCCTGTTCAAAACCTAACCATCCGTTAAAAACAAAAACCATTGTTAATGCTATAATTGCACTCGACGATCGAATTGCCATTGTAAAAACTGTTCCAAATATGAAGAACATGAAAAATGAAAGCAGATCGGATGAACTCATCCAATTTATTGCGTCCAAAAACCACGACTCGTAAACCTGAGGTACATTTGTTTTCAAAAAATTTAATGAAATGAACAACAAACAAAAACCCAATAACAGTTCACCCCAATTACGGTATTTACGTTGTGCCGAAAAAATTAAAGGTATGCCCAAACCAATTACGGGCAACAGAAATACAGAAAAATTGACATTAAAACCAAAAAAGGCAATTAGCCAGGCAGTGAAAGTTGTTCCAATATTTGCCCCCATAATTATGCTAATTGCTTCGAAAAGCCTTAAAATACCTGCATTTACGAAACTAACCACCATAACGGTAGTAGCCGACGACGACTGTATAAGCGCAGCAATAAAAGTACCGGTGAGCACCCCTTTAAGCTTGTTCGAGGTCATCGATGTAAGCAAATTACGAATGCGTTCGCCTACAATTTTCTGTATCGATTCACTCATCAGCTTCATTCCAAAAAGGAATAATGCAGTAGCACCGGCTATGGTTAAAAGTATCAACAACCCTGTCATATCAAATTTTAAAGGTGTACAAATTTAATAATCAAATCATCAATGAGAATAAAGTAGTACAACTTTTTATTTTAGCATTGTATAAATCAACGATTAATAGTATTTTCGGCATCTAAATTTTTAGAAAGAAATGTGGGAGCGGATATCTAGTTTTGTGTTAAGGTTCAGGGTTTTACTACTAGGCCTGGTTATACTGTTTACAGCTTTTATGGGCTTTACAGGCCGAAAAATTGAAATGTCATACGTTTTTGCCGAGTTATTGCCCAAAAAGGATTCAGCATCGATAAACCATGAAAGATTTATTGAAACTTTTGGCGAAGAGGCAAATATAATTGTGGTAGCCGTCGAAAACAAGAATTTTTACGAACTGAACCATTTCAATCGTTGGATACAGCTTAGCAATGACCTAAAAAATGTTGGAGCCGTTGAGGACATGCTATCAATTAGCAACACTTTTCAGTTAGTTAAAAACACCGAAGCCAAAAAATTCGATATTGAACCCATTTTCCCCGAAAAACTAGAAACACAAAATCAACTCGACAGCCTAAAAACTATTTTTGAATCGATACCGCTATATGAAGGCTATTTATACAACGACACCATTGATACTTACCTAATTATACTAACCATGAACAAGGATCGCATGGCCACAAAAGAGCGCGAAGAACTTGTTCAAAAAATTAGGGAGCACTGCACTAATTATGAAAATGAAACAGGGCAGAAAATCAGGTATTCGGGCTTGCCTTACATTAATGTTCGCAATGCCGAGTTAATCGAAAGGGAAATCTACATTTTCACGGTTTTGGCCTTGGTAATCTGTCTTATCATCTTACTCATTTTCTTTAAGTCGTTTAAAGCCATGTTCTTTCCAGCACTTGTGGTACTTTCGGGTGTTGCAACCTCAATGGGCTCAATGGTGCTTTTTGGCTATCAAATTACTATTTTAACCGGGATGATACCTCCGTTGCTCATTGTAATTGGTATCCCCAACAGCATATACATCCTGAATAAATATCACCACGAATACCGTATACACAAAAATAAAATAAAGGCACTCAAAAGGGTTATCATGAAAATTGGTAACGCTATTTTCCTCACCAACCTCACAACTGCTTCGGGCTTTGCAGCTTTTATAACTACCAACAGCGATACTTTAAAACAATTCGGCACCATTGCATCGCTGAATATTTTGTACATGTTTGTACTTTCTATTTTAACAATTCCTATCATTTTCAGTTTTTTACCCCCACCCGAGGAAAGACATATCAAGCATTTAAAGCGCCGCACATTAGGTAAAACAATTGAACAGCTCATTAACATCACCCAAAACCATCGAACTAAAGTTTATATTTCGATGGCTATAGTTGTTGCACTGAGTATTTTTGGCCTTTCACAAATTAAAATATCGGGTAAACTGCTCGACGATATTCCCGATAAAGACCCAATTAAAGTAGATGTGAAGTTTTTCGAAAAGAATTTTGATGGCAT
>DAOSWJ010000247.1:3112-5293 GCA_035380005.1 Prolixibacteraceae bacterium
AAATCGTTTGTTGATTCAACCATGCAAAAAAGCCGAATGAGCTTTAGGGTTCACGATATTGGCACAAAGCGGATGAATGAACTTTACGACAGCATTATGCACAATGTACGAACACATTTTCCGGCTGATAAATTTGATGTAATGATTACCGGTTCGATGGTCGTTTTCTATAAAGGGAACGAATATTTGGTAAAAAACCTTATTACCAGTTTGGCATTGGCAATATTTGCCATAGCCCTTTTTATGGCCTTTATGTTTAAAACACCTAAAATGGTAATAATGTCGCTTATACCCAACATTATACCACTATTGTTTACCGGTGCGGTTATGGGCTTTGCCAACATTCCAATTAAAGCCTCAACCATACTTGTTTTTAGTATTGCTTTTGGTATTTCGGTTGACAATACCATACACTTTTTGGCAAAATACCGACAGGAGCTGATGACCAACAACTGGAACGTACAAAAATCGATAATCAAGGCTTTGCGCGAAACAGGCGTAAGCATGATTTACACCTCAACCGTACTGTTTTTTGGGTTCGGTATTTTTGCAATATCGAAATTTGGAGGCACACAAGCATTGGGCGTTTTGGTTTCGATGACACTTTTGGTGGCACTTATATCAAACCTTATCCTCCTTCCTTCGTTATTAATTGGTCTCGAAAAGTTTACATCAACTAAAGCAATACGCAAAGCGAATATCGATGTGCTTATTGAAGATGACGAAGAAAAACCACAATAAAAAACTTTATGCGCAATTACACCGAAATAACCCAATTGTTCGAAACCGCTCTTCAAAACGAAATAGAAAGAATTAGTCGTTTACAACCATCAAACTTATACGACCCTGTAATTTATACGCTAAACATGGGCGGAAAGCGCATTAGGCCTGCATTGCTAACAATGGCATACGAAATGTTCGACAAACAAATTGAAAGAGCATTCCCTGCTGCCATGGCCATCGAAATGTTCCATAATTTTACACTGCTACACGACGACATGATGGATGGTGCTTCGATGCGACGTAACAAGGAAACCATTCACATTAAATATTCAAACAATACCGCCATTTTATCGGGCGATGCCATGTCGATTATTTCATACGATTACATTAACCGTTGCGACACTCAACATTTTCGCGAAGTAATTGAAATATTTACCAACACTGCCCTAAAAATATGCGAAGGCCAACAATACGACATGGATTTTGAAACACGTAACGATGTTACTGTTGACGAATACCTGCACATGATAGGGCTCAAAACTGCAATTCTACTCGCTGCCAGTTTAAAAATTGGAGCACTGCTGGCCAATGCACCCAAAACCGATGCCCAACTGTTGTACGATTTTGGATTCAACCTTGGAATGGCCTTTCAACTACAAGATGACTTTTTGGATACTTACGGCGATTCGGAAACTTTTGGGAAAAAAATTGGTGGCGATATTGTTGCTAACAAAAAAACCTTTCTTATGCTTAAAACACTTGAGCTTGCTAAGGGCGATCAACTCAATGAACTCAACAAGCTCATCACGGACGAAGCAATCGATATTCAAAAAAAGGTTGATAGTGTGACAGCCATTTATAATCAGGTAGATGTTGTAAGCCATTCAAAAGAAATAATGGAAGATTACTACAATAAAGCAATAGCTTGTTTCGATAAAGTTAACCTCGAAGATGAAAAAAAATCGGAGCTTTTACTTGTTGCCCAAAAAATGCTCAAAAGAACTAAATAGCCAAAGAAAATAACCTCTTCAAACAATACAAAAAGACAAAAACTAAAAATACTTCGACAAAAAAACGGCCTAAACAAGTAACATTTCAAATATAAAGGCTAATTTTAATGAGCATATTTGCTTCGTTATTTTTAAGCTATGACAATAAAAGGGAAAATACTTCAAGTAATAGGGCCTGTAGTTGACGTTATTTTTGAAGAAAAAGAAACGTTGCCCGAGATATTTGATGCACTGGAGATTAAACGCGAAGGCCAACACCCGCTTGTTTTAGAATGCCAACAGCATATTGGCGAAAAAACAGTACGTACCATTGCCATGGATTCAACCGATGGGCTCGAACGTGGCCGTGAAGTTACAGCAACAGGATCGCCTATAATTATGCCAAAAGGAGAATTGGTTCTTGGCCGCCTGCTTAACGTTACCGGCGACGCTGTTGATGGGCTACCCT
>DAOSWJ010000248.1:0-5291 GCA_035380005.1 Prolixibacteraceae bacterium
CCTTCAACAAGCAATTGTGCATCTGGTTGGCGATAAGGTGAACGCGATTTTATGAGTTTACCCACATATCCCATTTGCAGCGAGCCCGGCGCCTCAATGGCATCGTGCCATTTGATTGACGGGTTGGCACCGGCAACAGGGTTATCGCCCTCGCGAAGCATTTGCCAAATACTACTATGGCCGTAAGTGTGACCAAAAGTTCCGGCAAATAACGAACGGAAAGCATCCTTGCGGCAATCGTAATCGGTCATGCGGGTATTGCTGCTGCTTTCCCAAAATTTTTCAGGAATACCCTCGTAGCCCGGCTCACCGTTTAATGTTGGTTTAACCGGCTTTTTTGCCCAATCGGTCAGTGCAAGGTTAAATGCGTTGTATTCGTCAATGGCATGTCCGCTTTGATAAGTGTTAAAATCGAGCCATGTTTCATTATGAAAAGACGAAGAACTTGATTTTGCACCCTGTGGATGAAAAGTCATCACATGTAAGGTATCTGCATCCTTTATTCCTTTAGCCATACTGGCCCAAATGGTTTTTTGATAGTCGGTTACCCCACGGTCGCCACCAAGCATCCAAATAATATTTGGTTGATTTTTATAACGTTCGCCCAAAAATTTTCCATAATCGTAAGCATTTGTTGTATTGAATATGGCCTCGTTGTTCACCCAATTTCCCCAGCAAGGCAGCACGCAAACATAAAGCCCGTAATGTTCGGCCCGCAATAACACATAATCGACCCATTCCCAATAAGCTTCAACCGGTTGGTTGGGGTCGCGGTTAACAAAAGGCATGCTTCCGTTTTGCGCACAACCCGTGTTATTCTTATATTCTAGTTCATCGAGTAATACGCTTTGAACAACGCTAAAGCCCCTTTCCTTTCGATTTAGGAAATATTTTTCAATATCGTTTCCTTTTTCGTCGCTCGATTTTAAACGGTAGAAAAGCTCCCAGGCCGTGTCGCCCATCCACCAAAAAGGAGTTCCATTTGAATGAACCAAAAAACGGCCATTCTTGCTCACTTTTAATGCGCCATTTTCCCACGCCCTCGATATGGTATCAACAACCACTACGCTGCACGAATCGGAAAAGTTGCCCTCAGATGTGACTACTTTTACTGTTGTTGATCCAACACCTTTTGCGGTAAGAGTTCCAAGCGAATCAACAACAACAATTTCGATATTGCCGGGCAACCATTCAACTGAACGATTGTTGGTCACCAAAGGCAGTGCATATCCCTCCAAATTAAAACTTTGTCCTAAGCGCAGTGTATCGGGTTTATTATGAATTACAACTCCCTTAACCGGAATAATTGAATCGCCGCCTAACGACATAGGGCGTTTTGATGTGTTGCGTATCGAAAAAAGATGGTCAACAGCCATATCGGAACCAGCTTTTGTTTCCCAGCTTCCAAAATGTCCGTTAGTTGTCCAGTCGTATTTCCCTGTACAATCGCCATTGTTAACCAGCCCCCAGCTCCAGCCCAGCCAGCCAATTTCGTTCTTATAACATTGTTCAATGCCATAATCATAAGGCGAATTGGTACAATCCCAAGCCGAAGGCGTTGGTCCTTCACCAAAAATAAAGGGAATGCCTTTTTCGATCGATTCACGAATGGCCTCATCGTAATAACCTTTTCGTTGACTTTCGGAACCGTTCCAATAAGTGTGAGCCGAAACAATTATATTTTCAAGTGGATCGTGCTTATTCAGTTCATCCCAATTTTTCAGCAAAATTTTATAGTTTTTACCCCAATCGGTACCATCAATTACCAAAGGGCATTGGTAACCTGCATCACGCAATTGAGTGATGGCCTTTTTGTATTCACTTACAAATTGAGCATCGGTAATACTGTGGTTCCCGGCCTCGTTGGCAATATTTAGCAATAAATGGCTTTCGTTGTTTTGCAATGCGCTTTTCACATCATCGCGCAGCCAATAATCCACACAACGTTGCAGTTGATCCCATTTGCCGGTAGCATGCCAAATTGATGGCATGACAATCATTCCGTTAAGATTGGCATTTTGAACTGCTTTTTCGAGTTTATCGGCGCTGTAATCGTCCTGACAAGAGATACGAACGACATTGGCACCTGTTTTAGCAATTTCAGCCATCACCCACGAGCCGTTTGGATCGCTGCTCCAAACTAGCATTTCGTTTACACCACGCAAAACAACTTTTTCACCCTCGCTGGTATAAATAAACCTGCCAGAAGTGTACATCTGGCCATAAATGCCGGTAGTAAGTACCAAGAATAAATAAGTAATCAACAATTCAATTTTCAACATGCTTTTCCCTTTTAATTAATTTGTTTTAAAAACATCAAATTTTGAAAATAAATTATTCTTTTAGGGGGTACAAAACATTCATTTAGCATGACCAATGATTCAAAAATCAAGCAAAATACAAAAGTATTCTAAAAGAATACTGTAAAAAAAAGATTAACATTGTTTATGCAACCCTACAAAGAAAACAATTATCATTCAATTAGAAAACACAAAACATCTTTATGATTCGTTTAGTAATCATTAATGCCTTATAATCCTATTATTGATGCGTATTAAAATCATTAAAAAAATTTGAAAACCAAAAAAAAAACAATACCTTTGATGCGGGAAAAAAGCATAATGAAGAAATAATAGCTATAATGAATACTTTAAGCATCATAAATAAATGGCATAAACTTAGCGACACAGCAATAGTCGAAGAAATTGGTAAAATGATTCAAGAAGTTAGGCTGCAAAAGAATTATTCCCAAACCAAGCTTGCAGAAATTTCAGGGGTAAGCAGGGCTACAATCAGCCAACTCGAGAATGGGCGTCCTGCTACATTACTTACTTTTGTTCAAGTTTTACGTGCCCTTAATAAATTCGACATACTCGAAAACATGGTGAAAGAACCTGAAATCAGTCCTCTGCTTTACGCTAAATTACAAGGAAAAAAACGCAAACGTGCTTCCTCAAAGAATAAAACAAATAACTACAATACAAAAGATTCGGAATGGTAAGCGCAGCTAACATATTACTTTGGGGCAATAATATTGGAGCTGTTATTTGGGATGAGAAACGCATGCTGGCAAGTGTTGAATTCAATCCCACTTTTGCGAAACTGGGTTTAAATGTTGCTCCGCTCACCATGCCTTTATCGGAAATTGCTCAGGGCAACAGGCTGTTTTCTTTTCCGGGCCTCAACCGCGAAACTTTTTCAGGTTTGCCAGGCTTGTTGGCCGATTCGCTACCCGACCGTTTTGGAAATGCTATTTTGGATACATGGCTGGCCGAACAAGGCAGAACAAAGCAGAGTGTAAACCCGGTTGAGCGACTTTGCTATACAGGTAGCCGAGGAATGGGGGCATTGGTCTATGATCCTTCGTTAAAATTTTCTAAAAACAGTAAATCTGAACTGCTCGATGTAGAGCGTTTAGTGCATTTAGCCCGTTTAGTACTTGATGAAAAAGCTGGAATGAACGGCAAAATCAATAGCGATAACATTGAAGGCCTTAACGAGATTATAAGGGTTGGCACATCGGCAGGTGGTGCCCGTGCAAAAGCGGTAATTGCATACAACGAACTTAGCGGCGAAATGCGCTCAGGGCAGGTCGATGCTTCCGAAGGATTCTCGTATTGGCTCATTAAATTCGACGGTGTTACCAACAAACAACTTGACGACCCTGAGGGATACGGGCGCATTGAGTATGCGTATTATTTGATGGCTAAGGATTGTGGTATTGAAATGACTGAATGCAAATTGCTTGAAGAAGGCACAAGGGCACATTTCATGACTAAGCGTTTCGATCGCTCGGCTAATGGCGATAGGCATCACATGCAAACATTATGCGGAATTGCCCACATGGATTACAACGATCCTCTTTCATATGCCTACGAAGATGCTTTTGAAGTAATGCGTTTATTGCGTCTGCCCTACCCCGATGCCGAACAACTTTTCAGAAGAATGGTTTTTAATGTTATGGCCCGCAATCACGATGACCACACTAAAAACATTTCATTTTTAATGAACAAACAAGGAATTTGGAAACTTGCTCCTGCTTACGATGTTACTTACGCTTACAACCCCGAAAGTCGTTGGGTTTTTCAACACCAAATGGCAGTTAATGGCAAACGGCAAAATATAACACGTAAAGATCTGCTTTCGGTTGCTCGAAACATGAATATTAAAAAGGCAAACGATATTATTGATGAAGTTTCGGGAACCTTTAAAAAATGGAAAGGGTACGCCGAAACAGCCGGCATACCCGAATATCAGGCTAATGCTATTTTTTCAACCTTTTTATTTTTCGAATAAATATAATTATACAGCTTTTCGGTGTTCTTTAATGCCAAATGTTTTCTTTGACACATGACTTTTTTCTTTTCGAATGTTTAATTGTTCTTCGTTTTCGGCTACTTTAAAAAACGATATACTTTCAACCAATTCACGCGATAGGCCTTCGAGCTCCTCGGCACTTGCCGACATTTCTTCGGCTGTTGTAGCATTTGACTGTATGCTGTTATTTATTTCCATAATGGCAAAATTAACTTGTTCGGCGGCAGCGCTTTGCTCGCCACCCAAATGACTAATTTGGGATACTAAACGTGTTGTTTTTTCCATTACCGGGCCAATTCCATTTATTTGATTACCTGCTGAGCTTGAAATTGCAGCAGCTAAATTCGATAACTCGCTGATTTCTTTAGCTTCTTTTTTACTATTATCGGCCAGTTTTCGAACCTCGTTGGCTACAACTGCAAAACCTCGGCCATGTTCACCTGCACGTGCAGCCTCAACCGCCGCATTTAACGAAAGCAGGTTGGTTTGAAAAGATATTTCGTCGATTACTTTTATTTTACGTGTAATCTTTTCCATAATTTCTATAGCATCTAATGCCGATTTACTACCTTCCATTACCGATTGACTGGCCTCATGGGTATATTGCTCGGTTGTTGCAGCATTTTCGTTATTGTTTTGAATAATTTCAACCATTTGCTCCATCGACGAGGATATTTCTTCGATTGATGCAGCTTCATTACTAGCACCAACCGACAACGAATCGCTGGTTGCCCTCACCTGCATGCTTGCCGACTGAATACTGTGCGAAACATTAGAAATATTTGTAATTGAATTTAACAAATTTTGATTAAGCCGATCAATTGATCGATGCAAAATACCTAATTCGTCGTTTCTGTCAAGCATTTTTGCATATTCATTGGTGTTAACAACAATATTACCAGCCGATAAAACCTCAACTCGTTTTACCGACATCACATGCGGATTTTTGACCCTTCGGTATAATAAATAAATAA
>DAOSWJ010000249.1:0-5286 GCA_035380005.1 Prolixibacteraceae bacterium
TAGCCGTTTAAAAATACCCAAAACATACACACCCGAAGGCTTACCCTTTTACAATAAAAAGAAAAGCTGATTAGAAAACCGCATACATTTGCTCAATTAAGCTTTCGAGTTTGCTGGCCATTTCGAAACTACCGGCATCGAAATTATTAACAATAACTGCATAGGCAATTTCGGTTCCATGCAAAGTGGTCATGTAACCGGCAAAACTCCTAACACGGGTCATCGATCCACTTTTGGAGTGCACTTTTCCTTTCAACACCGAATTTGTAAAGTAGTACTTTTGTGTTCCGTTTATTCCGGTAAGCGGTATCGAATTTAAAAAATCGTTATAATACAAGCTATTTTGATGCATGTAACGCAACACATCGACCAATGTTTCCGACGAAAGTGCGTTTGCTCTCGACAATCCACTTCCATCGGCCAAAAACACAAAACGGGTATCAATATTTCTTTCAGTCCAAAATTCTTTTATGGCTTCACAACCGGCTTTTGTCGATCCTTCGGCTTTAAGTACTAAACCCAAATGCTTGCACAAATGCTCGGCGAACAAGTTTATGCTTTCATAATTCAATTGTTTTGCTATTTCGTTCAATGCAGGCGAATGCCACTTAAAAAATGTATCAAGCACTTCAATATTACCTGTTCCTACCTCGTTCTCAACCCCGTAAACACCATTCAACACAAGTCCATCGGCACTTAATTGCTGATATAATTCGTGAGCGAGCAAAAGTGCAGGATCGGGCACCGATGCTTTAATTGAAAAATTTTTCCGTCCTGCGGGAAGCGTTCCTTTTACTATCCGATAAGCATCAAAAGGGCTTCCAAAAACATAAGCCCTATCGCGGTTATCGCTTGCTGCAATAACCCGATTTTCAATTTTGAGTTCAGGAATTAAAGGTTCAACACTTGTAATTTTTGTTAACAAACCCGCTTTGGTTTCAGTATTAAAATTTATTTTGAAGGTATTATCGTAAATAGCAATCCCCTTAGCTGCTGCGCCAAAGTAATTGCCAAGATCTTCCCAAATCCAGGTTTGAGGCACATCTAAATCGGCATAAATATTTGGGTTGGCAATTATATTTCCGTTGATGGTATCGATTCCTGCCTGTTTAATTAATTGACTCCATTGCTTTAGAAAAGCTTTTTTTTGGCTCTCGACATTAAAATAAGCCGATCCCAAAGTAGGATCGCCGCCACCTAATATTACTAAATTCCCGTTTAAGGTTCGGCTATTGATTTCACCATTGGTACCAACAACAGTAACAAACTGATAATTGTTTCCAAACACTTCGAAAGCCGTTGCAGTGGTGAGCAATTTTTGTACCGAGGCCGGAGTTATCGAAAGCTGTGGTTGTGTTTTCAATAAAACCTCACCCGAATTCACATCAATAGCGCAAATGCTCACAACAGCATTCGACAAAGCAGTATCGGCAGCAAATTGCTTAAGTATTTTGCGTCCGGTACTAAGTTGTGAAAAAGCCGATAAAGGCAAGAGTGCAATCAACGTAAATAAACACAACAAACGACTCATAACGAAATAAATTATTCAATTAATGATTTTGCAATAGCTTTAATGTCTTTTCCCGAAAAATTGCCCGATGTCATAATCAGCAAAGTAACATCCTTCAAATTAATTTTTTCTACAAGATCAAAAAGTTGATCGGCATTTGTAAACACATCTACCCCACCACCAAAGGCATCTTTAACCTCATCGGCATTAAGCATTTCGAGTTTTTTATGCTCAATTGTATGAGGATTAAAATATACAAAAGCACTATCGGCAGCACTCATGCACAAGTTATATTGTGGCAAAAAATCTTTTTTCAAACTGCTAAAGGTATGCAGCTCCATAATGGCAATGAGCTTGCGATCGGGAAACTGATTTTTTACAGCTTCGGTAGTTGCTTTGAGCTTTGATGGAGAATGGGCAAAATCGTAATAAATCGAAGTTTGTTCATTTTCGGCAATAAGTTCGAGCCTTCGCGACGAACCGGTAAACGATTGTATTGCTTCGAAAAATTTATCCGAACCAATACCAACCAATTCGCATACCTTTTTAGCACCTGCCATATTTTGCAAATTGTGCTCACCAAAAACCCCAACTTCGACTTGACCGCTCGCAGTTTCAACAATTGTTTGCTTACCCTTTAAAGAGCTCTTCAAGGCAGCATATTCATAGGTTTTAGTTTCAGCACTAATTTGAGCAGCAATATTATTCAGTAATATATCGCCTCCAAACCACACCAAGCTACCACCGGGCTCAATACTTTGTGCAAAAAGTCTAAACTGTTCAACATAACCTTCGAAGGTTGGAAACACATTGATATGATCCCACGCAATGCCTGTAATCAATGCAATATTTGGTTTGTAATGCAAAAACTTTGGGTTTAAATCAATTGGCGACGAGAGGTATTCGTCGCCCTCGAATACTGCCAATTTCGATGTATTGTTCAGTCCAACCATTGTATCAAAACCTTCAATGTTTGCGCCAACCATATAATCGAAATCAACATTGTGATACTTTAAAACATGCATAATCATCGAAGTAGTTGTGGTTTTACCATGACTACCACCAATCACAACCCTTGTTTTATTTTTGGTTTGCTCGTACAGGTATTCGGGATACGAATAAATTTTCAAACCAAGCTGCTGTGCTTTAAGCAATTCAGGATTATCGGCACGGGCATGCATTCCCAAAATTACAGCATCGATACCTAAGTGCAGGTTTTCGGGATACCAACCTTGATGTTGTGGCAATAAATCGTGTTGCTTTAATCGCGTTAACGATGGTTCGAAAATTTCATCATCCGACCCACTAACAGAAAATCCCTTGTTTTTTAGGGCAATGGCCAAGTTGTGCATAGCACTGCCACCAATAGCAATAAAATGTATATGCATAGTTAAGTTTTAAAGCGCTAAATGTAATTAAAAAGCAATTTGGGGCAAAAGATTTATAGTAACAAAAAAATGTCTAAATTAGCAATGCCTAATTTTTAAACAAAACTCAATTTCGGGGGTTATCTATTTCGTTAATACAAATAAAATGAAACATTACTCAATAGGTGAATTAGAATTGCTTTCACGAATTAAGACTCACACCATTCGTGTTTGGGAGCAGCGGTACAAACTGCTTGAGCCCGAACGAACAGAAGGCAATACTCGTTTTTATAACGAAAGCCAACTAAAAAAGCTTTTAAAAGTTGCCCTTCTGAATAAAAGCGGAATAAAAATATCGCACATAGTTGAAATGAGCGATCAGGAACTCAGCCAAAAGGCCGATGAAATAATCCTAAATACAGGCAACATCGATTTAGCAGTTGAGCAACTGATGAACGCCTCGCTCAACTTTGACCAAAACAAAACCAAAACATTTTTCGACCAATACATAAAATTATATGGTATTGAAAACACTTTCGAGAAAATAATTTTACCCTACTTACGCATCGTAGGTAATTTATGGGTAAGTGGCAAAATCACACCCGGACATGAGCATTTTTTCACCAATTTATGCAAGCTGAAACTTTTTGCCGAAATCGACAAACTTGAACTACCAACCAACAAAGAATCAGGCGTTTTATTATTTCAACCCGAATGGGATTATCACGAACTGGGCATACTTTATTATATGTATCTTTTCACCAAAGCAGGTTATTTCTGCACCTATTTAGGACAGGCTGTTCCTATAAAAGATGCAATTCAAACTGCAAATACCTTGAAAAAAAAGCACATTATTACTACCTTTATTGGCCCTACAACTCAAGAAAATGTATTGGAATATATCGACAAATTGGTTACCGAAACAAAAAACAATACAATATATGTTAGCGGGCCTCACGTCGATTTTCCATTGACCCAATACAAAAAAAGGGTAATGGTATTTCAATCGGTGAACGATTTGATAACGCTTTTTAAACTAAAATAAACGAAACAACCATGAACAAACAGAAAATGAACATATTAGTTGTTGACGATGACCCGAGCGTAATTGAAATGGTTAGCGATTTGTTAATCGAAGAGCAATATAACGTTATGGTTGCGCCAAACGGCGAAGCTGCTCTCGAAGTTGGCTTCAACGAAAGTCCCGATTTAATAATAATGGACTGGGAGATGCCAATTATGGATGGTATTTCGGCATTGAAAAATTTCAAATCGAATGCAAGCACCAAAAACACACCTGTAATTATGATCACAGGTCGAATGACATCGGTAAACGATTTAAAAACTGCTTTCGATGCTGGCGCCATCGACTTTATACGCAAACCCATCGATCCCATTGAGTTGATTTCACGTACCCGATCGATGCTTATGCTTTCGATTTATTACAAAGAATCGGTACGAAAAAAAGACTGGGAACTCACCTTGCTTTCGAGAACCAATGCACACAACGACCAACTACTATCAGAAGTAACCGACATGCTCGAAAAAATGCATAAAAAATGCAGCATGATCGATATGTTTATGTACAACGAATTACGCGATAAAATTCGGAAAGTACGCAGCTCAATCAACAACAATGCATGGGAACAATTCGAAAATTATTTTAGAAACGTTCACCCTAATTTTCATGAAAACATACTGAACGACCATCCTAAAATTAACCCCGAAGAACTAAAGCTTTGTTATTTACTAAGGCTTAACATGAACAGTAAAGAAATAGCTACACTTACCAATCGCGAGGTTAACAGTGTTGATATTGCACGTTACAGGCTTCGTAAAAAACTAAAACTCGACCGTGACGTGAAACTTCACGAATACCTGGCCCAGTATTGAAACACTTTGATTAAAAATTCTGCTATCCATAAGTATTTACAGTGCTTTAATCTCAAAAATCGTTTATCCTAAAAAAAACTTGTTTCATGCTTTATAAACAGTCGTTAACCGATTAACAGTGCAAAAAAATGTTAATGACTGTAACAAATTGGCTTCAAAACCGACTTAGTAAGTGTAACATTTGAAAGCCATTTAAACACTTTAAAATTTTAAGTCATGAAACACAAACTTTTTATCCTAACAGCAATGCTTGTGCTTACAACACTTGTAAGTAAGGCAAATTTTCAAAAACTCGAAGGGAACTCGTTCACGCAATTTGGGAATTACACCCTCACCGAAACCGATCAAATTACAGTAGTAAACAATGTTGCATACAAAGTATGGCATTTAAACTATGACAACGACGACAAAACATTTGAGGTTTTGTGTGCACCGGGCAATAACTCACAATGTTGCTTTATTGTTCGTGGCAACGAGTTTGAGATCCAATATTCACGCAACGATGGAAATTTTGGA
>DAOSWJ010000250.1:0-5228 GCA_035380005.1 Prolixibacteraceae bacterium
CGTGCAAACACAACGGTTGATGTAGCGTGGTAACCTTTAAAAAAACCGCCTTCCCAAAGCTGAGAAGGCGGTTTGCCATTTTCAAACCAAAATAAGTTGCTTAAGTTCGTTCGTTAGAAAATGAATACAATGCTCCCATATTGATATTGTTCAAGTTTCAAATAATCCCTAACTTTGGAGTAATGAAACTAAAAGCATTAATCAAACTTATTGAAAATGATGGTTGGTACTTTGTACGTCAAAAAGGAAGTCACAAAGTATATAAGCATAGAATTAAAGAAGGTATTGTTGTTGTACCTGATCATGGACAAAATAAAGATATTCAATTAGGAACAGAAAATAGTATTTTAAAACAAGCAGGCTTAAAATAAATCATTATGAGAAATTATGTTGTTATAATTGAAGAATGCAAAAATGGAGGATATAGCGCTTATGTTCCTGATTTGCCCGGATGCATTAGTGTTGGTGAGTCTATTAAGGAAATAGAGATTAATATAAAAGAAGCAATTGACCTTTATATTGAAGAACTTCAAATGGATAAAAGGCCAGTTCCATTGCCGCGTTCTATGGCCATAAATCTTGCAGTATAAATTGATGAAAAACACAAAACCGCCTTCCCAAAGCTGAGAAGGCGGTTTTTGTATCTAATGTTTTTCGGTTAAACCTACTCGGCCAATTTTGCAACCAGGTATTCCCTGTTTAAACGGGCAATGTGCGAAATGCTGATGCCTTTAGGGCACTCCAACTCGCAAGCACCGGTATTGGTACAGCCGCCAAAGCCCAGTTCGTCCATTTTTGTTACCATATTACGTGCACGGCGTTTTGCTTCAACCTTGCCTTGTGGCAACTTGGCCAACTGCGAAACTTTAGCAGCTACAAACAACATGGCCGACGAGTTTTTACAGGTAGCCACACATGCACCACAGCCAATACACGAAGCTGCGTCCATTGCTTCTTCTGCATCGTCGTAACCAATTGGTATGGCGTTGCCATCGGGTATGCCGCCTGTGTTTACCGAAACGAAACCACCGGCTTGCTGAATTTTTTCAAAAGCGGTGCGGTCAACAATCAAGTCTTTGATAACCGGGAATGCACCTGCACGCCAAGGTTCAATGGTAATTGTTTCTCCTTCGTTAAACTTACGCATGTGCAATTGGCAAGTGGTAATGTCGCGGTCGGGGCCATGTGCGCGGCCGTTGATGTACAAGCTGCACATACCGCAAATACCTTCGCGGCAATCGTGATCGAATGCGATGGGATCTTTTCCTTCACGAATCAAATTATCGTTAAGGATGTCGAGCATCTCGAGAAAAGAACTTCCTTGAGAAATATTCTCAACCTCATAAGTTTCGAAGCGGCCTTTTTCTTTAGCGCTGTTTTGCCTCCAAACTTTTACGTATATCTTTTTGAGTGTTATATCTGCCATGTCTTCAATTATTTATAACTCCTTTGAGTCAATTCAATATTCTCGAAAACCAAATCTTCCTTGTTCAGAACAGGATCTTTATCCTCGCCTTGGTATTCCCAACACGAAACGTAGGTAAAGTTATCGTCGTCGCGTTTGGCTTCACCATCTTCGGTAACCGATTCTTCGCGGAAGTGGCCGCCACACGATTCTTTTCTGTCAAGTGCATCTTGAGCCATAAGTATACCCATTTCAATAGCATCGGCAACACGTCCTGCTTTTTCAAGCTCAGGGTTCAGATTGTTCATCTCGCCCGGCACGCGTACGTTTGCCCAAAACTCCTTTTTGAGGGCTTTCATTTCTTCAATGGCTTTCTTTAAACCAGCTTCGTTGCGGCTCATGCCCACATAATCCCACATAATGTGGCCTAGTTTTTTGTGGAAATGATCAACCGGTTCGGTGCCTTTCACATTGAACAATTGTTCGAGCCTTCCGGTAACTGCTTTTTCTGCATCGATAAATTCAGGAGCATTAACGTCAACCCTTGGTGTCATAATTTCGTTGGCCAAGTAATCGCCAATGGTGTAAGGCAGTACGAAATAACCGTCGGCCAAACCTTGCATCAAAGCTGAAGCGCCTAAGCGGTTAGCGCCGTGGTCGCTGAAGTTGGCTTCTCCAATAGCATAAAGCCCGGGTATGTTGGTCATCAGGTTATAATCTACCCAAAGTCCGCCCATTGAATAGTGAATGGCAGGGTAAATTTGCATTGGTTCTTTGTAAGGGTCAACATCGGTAATTTTTTCGTACATCTGGAAAAGGTTTCCATAACGAGCTTCGATTACGTTTTTGCCCAAGCGTTCAATTGAATATTTAAAGTCGAGGTAAACGGCCAAACCGGTGTTGTTCACACCAAAACCTGCATCGCAGCGTTCTTTAGCTGCACGCGAAGCTACGTCGCGAGGTACCAAGTTGCCATAACTTGGGTAACGGCGTTCGAGGTAAAAATCGCGGTCTTCTTCAGGTATATCATTGGGACCTATTTCTCCTTTTTGTAGTTTTTTGGCATCTTCCAATTTTTTAGGAACCCAAACGCGTCCATCGTTACGCAACGATTCCGACATAAGGGTCAGTTTCGATTGTTGGTCGCCATGAACTGGGATGCATGTTGGGTGAATTTGCACAAAGCAAGGGTTGCCAAACCATGCACCTTTTTTGTAGCATTGCCAAGCAGCCGAGCCGTTACATCCCATAGCGTTGGTCGAAAGGAAGAATACGTTTCCGTATCCGCCGGTTGCAACAACAACAGCGTGAGCGCCGTGGCGTTGAACTTCGCCTGTAACCATATCGCGGGTAATAATTCCACGTGCTTTGCCGTCTTTAATTACTACATCGAGCATTTCTTGGCGAGTGTACATTTTAACACCGCCTTTTGCAATTTGACGGTTCAAAGCACTGTATGCTCCCAGCAACAATTGTTGACCGGTTTGTCCACGAGCATAAAAAGTTCGGCTTACCAATACACCGCCAAACGAGCGGTTTGCCAATGTTCCACCGTATTCACGGGCAAATGGAACACCTTGTGCAACACATTGGTCGATAATGCTTGGCGATACTTCGGCCAAACGGTAAACGTTAGCTTCGCGGGCACGGTAGTCGCCACCTTTTACTGTATCGTAAAAAAGGCGAAAAACCGAGTCGTTGTCGTTTTGGTAGTTTTTGGCAGCATTTATACCGCCTTGTGCAGCAATAGAGTGTGCACGGCGTGGGCTGTCCTGATAACAAAACGCTTTTACATTGTAGCCTAATTCCGACAACGATGCAGCAGCCGATGCTCCGGCTAAACCGGTACCCACTACAATTATGTCGAGTTTCCTTTTATTGGCAGGGCTAACTACCTTAATCGATGCTTTGTGCTTCGACCATTTTTCGGCTATGGGGCCCTGCGGTATTTTATTTTCGATTTTACTCATAACTATTAATTTTCCGATTAAAATTTAATCATGAAATAAAGTGGAATAATACTAAAGCCTATGGCAAAAATCCATCCGATGATGTTGGCCAGTACAAAAAGCCTTTTTCGCCATAAATGGTTATTCAATCCAATAGTTTGGAAAGCCGACCAAAAACCATGGGTAATGTGCAGTCCCAATAAAACACCACCTAAGATGTGTGTAATTGAATAAAACAAGCTTTGTTTGAACATGGTTGCCACAAGGTTGTAGGCATTTTCCATTTCAACCGGTACGCCACCTTGCATAACCGTAGTGTGAGTTAACAATGGGTCGCCGGCAAACTTCATTTTCCACCAAAAAGCATACAAGTGAATGCCAAGGAAAACAAAGATCAAACCACCCAAAATGAACATGTTACGCGAAGCCCATGTGCTGTTTACCGACTGAGATGTTTTGTTGTAACCAACCGGACGAGCACGCATGTTTTGTACTGTAATGATGATTGACCACAAAATGTGAACACCAAAACCAATGGCCAAAACCGGCTCCATAATTTTAATCAACGGATTTGTCGCCATGAAATGGGCCGCAAGATTGAACAAATCGCCACTGTCGTCAAATATTAAAAATAAGTTGAGAGTTAAGTGTACGATTATGAATGTTACCAAAAATAATCCGGTAATACTCATCAAAAATTTACGGCCTATAGAAGCGCTCAAAAAACTTCCTTTGCTCATAAGAATCTAATTTATTGTTTTTTAAAAACTTAGTTCATTGTTATTTTTTCGATTACAAAAATAGGTTTTCATGGCACATATACACAATGATTTAAGCCCAAAAACCTAATTTAAAACCATTCTTAAAACATTTTAGCCAAATGTTCAAATTAATTTTTTGTAAGTTACTCAAAATAAATAAATATCGAACTTGTTGCATGTGTTAAATTCATGTAAGTTGATGTTTTTACTCTTATTAACAACTACTCTATAATTTTTATATTTTTGCAGCTTCATTATTCAATCAAATATTCAAATTAATATACAACAATGGAAATTTCCGGAAAATACGAACCCACTTTGGTCGAAGACAAATGGTACAAATACTGGATGGACAAAAAGTTTTTCCACTCAACACCCGACGAGCGTGAACCTTACACAATTGTAATACCGCCGCCAAACGTTACCGGGGTGTTGCACATGGGGCACATGCTCAACAATACCATTCAAGATATACTGGTGCGCCGTGCCCGTATGTTGGGCAAAAATGCCTGCTGGGTTCCCGGAACCGACCACGCTTCTATTGCTACCGAAGCCAAAGTTGTGGCTAAACTCGAAAAAGAAGGCATCAAAAAAAGCAGCCTCACCCGCGAAACCTTTTTGGAACATGCTTGGGAGTGGAAAGAAAAACACGGCGGTATTATTCTCGAACAATTGAAAAAATTGGGTGCTTCGTGCGACTGGGACCGTACTTGTTTCACCATGGACGAAGAGCGTAGCAATTCTGTTATAAAAGTATTTGTCGATTTGCACAATAAAGGTCTTATTTACCGAGGCATACGTATGGTGAACTGGGACCCGGCAGCCAAAACAGCCCTTTCGGACGAAGAGGTGATTTACAAAGAAGAACAATCGAAATTATACTACGTACAATATAAGATTGAAGACGAAAATGAGTGGGTTACTGTAGCGACTACTCGCCCCGAAACCATTTTGGGCGATACTGCGATATGCGTAAATCCCAACGACGAACGTTTTAAACATCTTGCAGGAAAGCGGGTGCTTGTTCCTTTGATCAATCGCTCTGTGCCCATTATTATGGACGAATACGTGGACATGGAATTTGGTACCGGTTGCCTGAAAATTACTCCTGCA
>DAOSWJ010000251.1:0-5212 GCA_035380005.1 Prolixibacteraceae bacterium
GATAGAATACTGAATGCTGCTGTTGATAATGGCATCAATTTTATCGATACAGCCGATGTTTATGGCGACGGGGGAGGCGAGAGCGAACAAGCTGTTGGTCGTTTGGTACGCAACCGCTCCGAACAAATTTATGTGGCAACCAAGTGTGGCCGCCGTTTAAACCCTCATGTTAACGAAAGTTATACGCCACAAGCTATGCGTGGTTTTGTTGAGGCCAGCCTAAAAAATATGGGCATCGAAACCATCGACCTTATTCAATTGCATTGCCCCCCAATGCAAGTTTATTACCGTCCCGAAATTTTTGCCGAATTCGACAAGTTGATTGCCGAAGGTAAAATTCGCAAGTTGGGCGTTAGTGTCGAAAAGGTTGAGGAGGCATTGAAAGCCATTGAATATGATAATGTTGATACCGTTCAAATTATTTTCAATATGTTTAGGCAAAGGCCTGCCGAATTGTTTTTTGAGCAGGTTAAAAAGCGCAAGATTGGCGTAATTGCACGTGTGCCTTTGGCCAGTGGTTTGTTAAGCGGAAAGTTTGGCAAACAAACTACTTTTTTGCCGGGCGATCATCGTACGTTTAACCGTAATGGCGAAGCTTTCGATAAAGGCGAAACCTTTTCGGGAATTGATTACAATACCGGAGTTGATGTTGTTGAAGAGCTAAAAAAAGCATTCCCTGATGAAAATATGGCTCAATTGGCTTTACGTTGGATCTTATCATTCAACGAGGTTAGCTGTGTTATTCCGGGAGCTTCAAGCCCCGATCAGCTGATGTCCAATATTGAAGCTTCGGATACGCCTGTATTAAACCAGTCTCAAATCGAAACGGTTAAAGCAATTTACACAAAGAGCATAAAGCCACTTGTGCATCATTTGTGGTAACTATAATTTGGTGTTGCTTACAAAGGCAATTTTCTTGCTGCAAGGCGACCAGTTGAAAACATTCATCGATCCCTGGCCTCCATACAAGTAAGCAATAACCTTAGGCTCGCCGCCATCGACCGGCATCAAGCGGATGTAAACCTGCTTGTAAAATGGATGGTCGTCGGCGGCGATTTCTTTGTTGTACGAAATAAAAACCAGCCATTTGCCATCGGGCGAAACATGCGGGAACCAGTCGTTCAGCTCATCGAAGGTGAGTTGCTCTTGCTCGCTGCCATCGGCTTTCATGCGCCAAATTTGCATGGTACCGGTACGGGTCGAGTTAAAATAAATGTACTGTCCGTCGGGTGAATATTCCGAGCCGTCGTCGAGGCCGGGTGTATTGGTTAGTTGTTCTTCTTCACGTGAATTCAACGATATTCGGTAAATATCGAGATGATCGGCATTATTACGCCCAGCAGTGTATACAAGGTACTCGCCATCGGGCGAAAAGCCGTGCAGGTACGAAGGTGCTTCGGCTGTAATTCTTTCTGGTGTGCCACCTTCGGCAGGGATAACATAAATCAACGATTGTCCTTCGGGATGTTCACTGTGGTCGCTTAGCCCCATCCATTTGCCATCGAATGAAAGTACATGATCGTTGTTGTTGTTTTGGCAAATGCCAGTTTCAATTTGTTGAACATTCGATGTGTTTAAGTCGAATGCAAAAATTTTTCCTTCGCTGTTGTAAACCAGTGTTTTGCCATTGGGCGACCAGTTGGGCGCCTGCAACGAAAGTGGCGAGCTGTGTACAATTTCACGTTTGCCGGTTTCTACTTCCATCAGTTCAATATGGCTGCCAATATAATCGCGGTATGGAACAAAATCTTCGTCGGCCGGTATAATCAAGCGCACATTATCGAATACCGCTTCTTCGGCAAAATCGTTTTCATGCGAGCAGATAAATATACCCACATGCGCTTCGTTGACAAGGCTGAGCTCGTTAACTTCAATACTGGTATAGGTTTCGCCTTCAATGGCTGTTGATAGTATGAACTTATTGCCTTTGCGCTCGAGTTGTATAATATTTGGCGCTACCGCTACCGATTTTACTTCTTCAGTTTCGGCTCCGTCTTTTGGTCTGTACTGTAATGAAGTTAGCCCGTCGCCATGAATTACGCCATTAATATGGGCCGATGTGCCATTTAATGATTCGCGTACCATAATACCCACTTTACGATGTGCATTAACTCCTTCACCAATAAAGCGTACACGTGCGCTAAGAATGAAATCTCCTGCAATTTTATTGTGCACGAAGAAAAACTGATCGCTGTTGGCCCAAATGTTTTCGCCACCGCCTTTTAACAGGTATTCGCCATTTTGTGCATTAAATACTATTTTGCCTTTAATTTTGGGGTTGCCTACATTGGTGCTTTCCGAAAACATTCCATTATCGGTAGCTTTGTTGCACGATGTGTTCATTAGGATTAAGAATGAAATAATTAATGAATTTGAAAGCATTGAAAAGATTAGCTTCAATTTTTTGCTTTTAGTATTTATTATCATAACACAAAATATTTAATTGTGAATATATACAAGAAAGCCGATGCTTTAATTTTAGCACAATTTATAACATCTGTTGAATATTTTGCACAAACTATCAAAATTGTACAACAAATGGATAAAATCAGTCATACTTGATGGTGTTTTCTCTTTGATTTTGCAAGCTCAATTTATTATCTTTCGACGTTTTTATACAGATGATGGAAAAAGTTATTAAAGTAGGAATAATTGGTTATGGCTTATCGGGCCGTTATTTTTTTGCTCCTTTTATTAATTATCACGAGGGTTTTCAGCTTTTTGCTGTTTGTTCGTCGCAAACCGAAGCAATTTCAAGTGATTATCCCGATGCAGTAATTTATAAGCAGCCCGATGAATTATTGGGCTCGGGCGATGTTGATTTGATTATAATTGCTTCGCCCAATCATACCCATTACGATTATGCCCGCAAGGCCATTTTAGCTGGTAAGCATGTTGTGGTTGAGAAACCATTCACCATCACATCCGACGAGGCTCGCGAGCTAATTGAATTATCGGAGCAGTATAAAGTGGTTTTGGCTCCTTTTCATAATCGTCGTTGGGATGGCGATTTTATGACTGTTAAAAAAATTATTGAAGAAGGACAGTTAGGCGAAATACTCGATTTTGAATCGCACTTCGACAGGTACAGGCCAATGTACGAAAGGGCTCCCTGGAAAAACGAGGCTATAAATGGCAACGGCGTGCTTTACGATTTGGGTCCTCATTTAATCGATCAGGCTTTGGTGCTATTTGGATTGCCCGAAGCCCTTTATGCTAATATTAGGGTACAACGCATCGATGGGGTAATCGACGATAATTTCGAGATTCAACTTTTTTACCCACAAACTAAGGTTGTACTTAAGGCAGGTGCAATTGTTCGCGAACCCGGCCCTCGTTTTTCGGTTCATGGGCGTTTGGGCTCATTCATCAAATATGGCCTCGATCCGCAAGAAGAACAGCTTAAAAACGGTTTAACTCCAGCCAGCGAAGAGCTTGGTGCCGACAGCGAACAACTTTATGGTTTAATGCATACCGAAATAAATGGGGTTGTTGTTCGCCAAAAGGTTGAAACATTGCAAGGCAAGTACATCGAATATTTCGACAACGTTTATAAAGCAATATCAAAAAAAGAACCTTTGGCTGTAAATCCAAATCATGCTTTGCAGGTGATTCAAATTATTGAGAAGGCTTACCAAAGCAATATCGCAAAGAGAATAATTAATTTATAATACAAACCTTTACAATAAAAATAACTAACAAATGATTAAAAAAAACAGAACGTATTCGAGCGCACAATTAACCGTTTTGGTTATTGCACGAGTGCTTATCGGCTGGTACTGCCTTTTCGAAGGGGTAAGCAAACTGATGAACCCTAATTGGTCGTCGTTTGCTTTTCTTATTGACTCGAAAGGTTGGTTTGCCGGAATTTTTCAGTCAATGGCTTCGAACAGTGCATTGTTGAATGTTATCGATTTTATGAATGTATGGGGGCTCATAGCCATCGGGTTGGGGCTTATTTTGGGTTTGCTTACAAGGGTAGCTACCGTATCGGGAATTGTATTAATTGGCCTTTATTGGTTGTCGCACCCGGCACTAATAAACGTTAAATACATGTTGGCCGGAACCGATAATACCATGTGGGTCGATAAAAACCTCATTTTTATTTTTCTTCTTGTAATCTTGCTGGTTTTTCCAACAGGAAAAGAAATTGGAATCGATAGAATATTGTTTAACAGGAAAAAATAACTGTTCGAATTATGGAAAATAAAGAATCAAACAATAATAAAGTTACCCGCAGGGATATTTTAAAAGGCTTGGCTACAGTACCCGTTTTGGGCGCATTTGGCTACGGGATGTACAAAAAGTGGAACCTCGATCGCCTTCGCCATAACTCAATTGCACAAGAACTGGGCTTGTCGTTTTCCGACGATGATGAGGCGCAAAGTCCGGTTGTTTCCGACGGGAAAACCATTAGGCTAGGCATTATTGGTTTTGGTATTAGGGGCAAGCAATTGTTGCGAGCTGCCGGTTTTGCTCATCCAAGTGTAATCGACGATTGGAAAGCCGGCGCCGAAAAGAACCCTTCCGACAGGCGCTATGCCGATTATTTGGCACAGGACAACTTAAATATTGTAATCACAGCAGTGTGCGATTTATTCGACGTTTTTGCCGAAGAAGCGCTACAGGCTGCAGCTAACATCAACCGATTGGGAAGCGATGGGAAAATGGAGCCTACAGCCAAACGTTACCGCCGTTATACCGATTTGATCGCAGCCAACGATGTGGATGCTGTTATTATTGCAACACCCGACCATTGGCATGCTCAAATGGCCATCGAAGCTGCCCGTTTGGGTAAGCATGTTTATGTTGAAAAAGGGCTTACACGCACTGCCGACGAAGTTTTTGCTTTGCGCAAAGCAGTTAAAGAATCCGATATCATTTTTCAGTTGGGTCACCAAGGCCGTCAAACCGATAGCTTCCATAAAGCAAAACAAGTAATCGATAAAAACATATTGGGAAAAATTTCTCTTATCGAAGTGTGTACCAACCGAAACGACCCAAACGGGGCTTGGGTGTACGATATCCATCCCGACGGAAGCCCAAAAACCATCGACTGGGCACAGTTTATTGAACCTACCAACGCACATCCGTTCAGCCTCGAACGTTTCTTCCGCTGGCGTTGCTGGTGGGATTATGGTACCGGCCTTTCGGGCGATTTGCTCACCCACGAGTTCGATGCGGTTAACCAAGTTATGAAACTGGGCATTCC
>DAOSWJ010000252.1:0-5198 GCA_035380005.1 Prolixibacteraceae bacterium
GTTAATAAGGTCGTACAAAATGGCACGAAGCGAAGCCAAAACTGCCTTTGGAAACGATACCGTTTATATTGAAAAATACATTGAATCACCTCATCATATCGAATTTCAAATTTTAGCCGATCGATATGGAAATACCATTCATTTATTTGAAAGGGAATGTTCGGTACAACGTAGGCATCAAAAAGTGGTTGAAGAAACTCCTTCGCCTTTAATGACCAACGAGCTCAGAAATAAAATGGGTGAACAAGCTATTGCGGCTGCTAAATCGGTTAATTATACCGGTGCCGGAACTGTAGAATTTTTGGTTGACGATAATCATCAATTTTATTTTTTAGAAATGAATACCCGTTTACAGGTCGAACATCCAATTACCGAAAGGGTTACAGGTGTCGATTTGGTTAAACAACAAATTTTAATTGCCAATGGTGAAGAATTAAAATTGAAGCAAAGCGAACTTAAGCAATTTGGCCACGCCATTGAATGCCGCATTTATGCCGAAGATCCCGATAATAATTTTATGCCTAGTCCGGGTTTGGTTAAACACATTACCGAACCACTTGGCTTAGGCGTTCGAACCGATGGATACGTTTACGAAGGGTACGAAATACCTATTTTTTACGATCCTATGATTTCGAAGCTAATTGTTTGGGCTCAAACTCGCAACGAGGCCATTCAACGAATGCAAAGGGCTTTGTACGAATATAAAATTACGGGAGTTAAAACTTCAATCCCTTTTTTGAAAAGAATAATGGATACTCCCGATTTTGTAAATGGAAATTACAATACTCATTTTATTGAAAAAAACAGTAAACACTTGATCAATAATGACAATTGTGATCAGGAATGCGAAGATTTTGCCATGTTTATTGCTTACCTCGATTATGCCGAAAAAATTAAACAAAAACAACAAGGAAATATTTCAAATTCCGATAATAACTCCAACTGGAAACGTTTTCACAAATCAAGAAACATTATTCGAATTTAAATAGATTGAAAAATGCCTTATCACATTAAAATTAAAAATCGTATTTCAAAAATCGAAATACTTGAGCATAACAATACAATTTATAAAATTCGTATTGGAGAAAAAAATTATACTGTTGATGTAACCAAAGTGGAGGAAGGTGTGTATTCCCTTATTCATAACGGGAAATCAATTAATATGGAAATGATTGAAGCCGAAACTCCAAATAAATACATTGTTAATACCCGAAACAGTAATTATAAAGTTGAAATAATTGATGCTAAGGCGCGGTACAAAGCTTTGAACAAAGGAGCTATTGATGATGGTGAGAATATTATTGTTTCGCCCATGCCCGGAAAAGTTGTATCAATTCCTGTAAATGTTGGCAATAAAGTGAATAAAGGCGATACAGTAATTGTTATTTCGGCCATGAAAATGGAAAGTGAATACAAAGCGCCTGTTGACGGAATTGTTTCAAAAATTTATGTGAAAACCGATCAAACCATCGATGGAAATCAAAAGTTGGTTGAAATTGAACCTTTTAACAAATAGTAAAATCAGTAATCATGCAAAATATTAATGATAAATACGAATTATTCGAAAAGAAAAACCATAATGCTGAATTGGGTGGAGGTTTGCAACGTATTGAAAAATACAAGGAAAGTGGCAAATTAACTGCACGCGAACGTATTAACTTGTTTTTTGACCCAGGTACTTTTAACGAATTCGATAAAATGGTTACCCACAGGTGCACCAATTTCGATATGGAAAAACAAATTATTGCAGGCGATGGGGTTGTAGCTGGCTATGGTAAAGTTGACGGTCGGTTGGTTTTTGCTTATGCGCAGGATTTTACTGTTTTTGGTGGTTCGCTTAGCCGTACAAATGCCGACAAAATTATAAAAGTAATGAAACAAGCCCTTAAAATGGGTGCACCTGTTGTTGGTTTAAACGATTCGGGAGGTGCACGTATTCAGGAAGGTGTTTTAAGTTTGGCTGGTTATGGCGATATTTTTAACCTAAATGTTAAAGCTTCGGGTGTAATACCTCAAATTTCGGCAATTATGGGCCCCTGTGCCGGAGGTGCTGTTTACTCACCAGCAATTACCGATTTCATTTTTATGGTTAAGGATACCAGCTACATGTTTGTTACCGGTCCCGAAGTGATAAAAACTGTAACCCACGAAGAAGTAAGTAAAGAAGAGCTTGGTGGACCCATGACCCATAACTCTAAAAGTGGTGTAGCACATTTTATTGGAAACGACGACGAACATACATTAATGATGATAAGGGAATTGCTTGGTTTTATTCCGTCGAATAATCTCGATGAAGCGCCAATTGTTCCAACAGCCGACAGCGATAATCGCGAGGAAGAAATGTTGCAAAACTTAATTCCGGCCGACCCTAACAAACCTTACGACATGCACCGTATTATTGAAGCAGTTGCCGATGATGCTTACTTTTTTGAAATTATGCCGCATTATGCCAAAAACATAATTACAGGTTTTGCACGTTTAAGTGGAAAATCGGTAGCAATTGTGGCCAATCAACCCAAGTTTTTGGCTGGTGTGCTCGATATCAATTCATCGCTTAAAGCAGCCCGTTTTGTTAGGTTTTGCGATGCTTTTAACATTCCAATTGTCACTTTTGTCGATGTTCCGGGATTTTTACCGGGTACTGTGCAAGAATATGGCGGTATTATTAAACATGGTGCCAAATTATTGTATGCTTATGCCGAAGCAACGGTTCCAAAAATTACGGTTATTACCCGCAAAGCTTATGGTGGTGCGTACGATGTTATGGCCAGCAAACATTTGGGTGCCGATGTAAATTTTGCTTATCCAACAGCCGAAATTGCTGTAATGGGACCTGCCGGTGCCGTTAATATTATTTTCAGAAACGAAACCGATGATGATGCTAAGGCAAAACGAATTGACGATTATCGCAAAAATTTTGCCAACCCTTACAAAGCAGCTGAATTAGGATACATCGATGAAATTATTTATCCGAAGAATACACGTGCCAAATTGATAGCTGCACTCGAAATGACCAAAAACAAAAGGGATGAAAACCCACCTAAAAAACACGGAAATATTCCGTTATAAATTTTATTTTGAGTTATTTAATGGGATCGAAACCGATACCAATCGCGAGTTGTAAGCAATATGGCTAAGTTCGCCATTGTTGTTAACAGCATAATCGAACTTGTAATTGCTTGCGCTGTTAATTTTATTTAAAGCCATGTACTTAAAACGGCTAAGTTCGTGTTGTGGATCTAATTCATCAATTTTACGATCGAATTTACTGGCCAGATATTCTTTAACTGTAGGGAAAATTTCAAAAGAATTATCAGGCTCTTCTAAATTTATAGGTTTAGTTGGAATTTGTGCCAATTGAAGATCATCGAAATTGACCGATACAGAATTATTGTCGATGGTTTTGAGCAATGCAACAGTTGAATATTCTTTTTCATCAGGTTTTGAAGGCAATATTTCGGCAACTTGCATTTTGTTGGTGGTAGCTGTATTATTGTCAACAAAATGGCTTATTTCAGGTTTAAAATGCTTAACATCGAGTGTTAATTTTTCGGGCTCAAGTGCAGGCAAAATTTGAGCTGTTTGCTGTGTTTGAATTGCTTGTTGATCGTTGCTGTTAAACCAAAACAATACTGCAAAAACCACTACTGCTGCTGCTGATAACCAATACAAGGGTAAAGCCCTGTTTTTTATAAGCTTACTTTTATAAGGATAAGTAATTCTTGTATCAGGTACTAGTATTGTTTTTAAGTATTGTTGGTAGTTTTGCTTTGCTTTTTCAGAATTGTTTAAATATTTTTCAAATTTTTCTTCATCGTTTACCGAAAGTTGTTTTTCAATCGATCGAATAGCTGTTTCTTCGAATATTTCGGGATGGTCAAAATCTGTTTTTAACAAGTTATTATATTGAAAATTGGTATCCTGATCGGGAATAAGTAATATTTTTTCCAGATTTTTGAATTCTTCGTTAATATCGGGGTTCGATTGCAAAAAATCGAGCACCATGTTAACTCGATCTTCGGTTAAGTTACCGTCAATCAGGTCAATCAGCCAGCTTTCGTAATTTTCGCGTGTTATCATCATAAAACCCTTTCCATTTCGCCAATGTAATTTTTTAAAAATACCCTGGACCTGTAAATATAAACTTTCACTTGCGATTCGTTCAGCTTACAAATTTCTCCGATTTCCTCGTAGTTATAGCCTTCGTAATCGCGTAACAGCAACACCGATCGTTGTATTTCGGGTAGCTTTTTCAGTCCCTCGTCCAATATTTCTTTTAAATCGGAATATTGTTTCGAATGGGAATTTTGTGGTAATTCGGATGTCTCTGTAACAACCATCCGTTTTTCTTTACGGATCATATCAACCATGGTATTGTGAGCAATGCTGAACAGGTACGATTTGGCTTTTGAGAAGCTGATATCGTTACAATTTCGCCAAAGCTTTTCAAAACTGTCTTGTACCAAATCGTTTGCACGTTCTTCGTTCCTGATATTTTTTAGCAGGTAACGATACAAACTATCGGCATGTAGTTTTACAATTTGGTTGTATTCACCGGTGGTCATTTTCCATTTCTGTTTACATTAATTATGACGATTTACTGCCAATAAAGTTACAAAAGAAATGGCTTATGTGTGTATTTTGTTGAATATTAATAAAATCCGTGCAGACGAACTTCGAACATTAGCACCGAATTGGCCGGTAGATTATGGTATTCAGTATTGCCATAACCATAGTACGAAGGTAAATATAGTATGATGTGACCATCGACCCCAATTTTTGGTATGCCTATTTGCCAACCAGAAATAACTTGACCGAGGTAAAGTACAACCGGTTCGTTATTTTCAGTTTCGTCGAAAACGGTTCCGTCGAGCAACATTCCTTTGTAAGTAACATTAATGCTTGAATATACTGTAGGATGGGTTTCTTCGCCTGGCTCAATGATGTTATAAAAAATGCCGCTTGTGCTGTCCCAAACTGCAATCGAATCGTTTTCAAGTAAATAGTTCACAATTAAAGTTGAATCGGCTAAATATTGTTCCTGTATTTGTTTCCTTTTAGCTTCAAGCTCGGCATAGTATTTTTCCCATTCTTCGGAGTTGTCGGGTAAACAGCTTGAAAATGAAACAACTGCGATAATTAAACTAGCAAGATAATACAATATTTTTCTCATTTTTTATACTTTTTTGTATGAATAG
>DAOSWJ010000253.1:0-5185 GCA_035380005.1 Prolixibacteraceae bacterium
GGCGTATAGTTGTTGGGCATAAATAGTTGTAAAATTAAAGTATAAGCATTAATTTCAGCATCTTAAATTTTGACCAATATGACCGATAAGCCAACATCGAGGTTGTATCACTTCGACGAACAGCAGTTAATGCCTGCCGAAGAGAAACTTGAGGTGATGAAATCAGGGAAAATAATCAGTATAGGCATACCTGCAAATGCCAGCGAGGATGAGCAATGTTTGCCATTTACTCCGCAGGCTGTCGAAATGTTGGTCAATGCCGGTCACGAAGTGAAAATTGAAAGCAATGCCGGCATCAAAGCACGTTATTCCGATTTGGAGTATTCCGAGGCCGGTGCACTGGTTTGTAAAAGTAAACCCGAAATTTTTCAATGCGATTTTATAATTAAAGTTGCCCCTTTTTCGTCTGACGAGATTGATTTGTTACGTGGCAATCAGTTTATTTTCTCTACATTACAAATCGATTTTCAAAGCAAAGAGTGCATTCAAAAACTGATGCATAAAAAAATAACTGCCATTGCTTTTGAATACCTGAAAGATGATACCGGACATTTGCCTGTAATGCAAAGTTTGAGCGAAATTGCAGGTATTGTATCGATGACGGTGGCCGGCGAGTTGTTGAGTAACTGTAACAAGGGAAAAGGAGTGCTCTTTGGAGGAATTACCGGCATATCGCCTGCCGAACTGATTATTCTTGGTGCCGATACTGCTGCCGAATTTGCTACACGTTCGGCATTAGGGCTCGGAGCTGAGGTGAAAATATTCGATAACTCAATCAGTAAACTCCGTTCATTCGAACGTAAATTCAATCAAAAAATATTTACCTCGTTGTATTACCCAAGGGTATTGCAAAAAGCGCTCATGTCGGCCGATGTGGTTTTGGGTGCACAACCCTTTAATGGTGTGCCGCAATACGTTGTTCCGCGCGATATGATCAAAAACATGAAAGAAGGCTCGGTAATTATCGACCTGAATGCTTCGCAGGGAGGATGTTTCGAAACAACAAAGTGCACAAGCCTTTCGGCTCCAACTTATGTTTCCGAAGGCATTATTCATTATTGTGTGCCAAATATTAGTGCAAGGGTATCGCGTACCACAACCATTGCACTTAGCAATATTATTGCATCAACATTACTCGAAATCGATAATATGGGTGGCATGCTTAATTACATACGCGGAATGAAGGGCTTTCGCGAAGGGGTATATATTTTTAACGGCTTGCTAACCAATCGCGACGTGGCCAATAAATTTGGCTTCCCTATGAAAGACCTCGATCTTTTAATCTCGGCGTTTTAAATACCAAATTTCAAATATTGGATAATAAAAATATCTATTATTAAACCTTGACTACGGGTTAAAGTCATATATTTGGTGCCGAAAATCTAACAAAATTTTTAACCTTCATCATATGCATTTTAAAATAAGTATTGTCTGTTCGGTTGTGTTATTGCTTTTCGTGCAATGTGTCTCCGAAAATGTTGAGGAAAAATATGCCTCGCAAACATCGGGTACACGTCCCGAGGGTGAGATCGCATGGTTCCCGTTAAATGGTAATCTAAACGATTCAACAGGTAATCAAACCCTAATATCGATTGCAGGCCCTATTGAGTATTCCGAAGGGGTAAACGACGATACAGGCACAGGTTTGTTGTTAAATGGCATCAATAATTATTTAATTCTTTCGCCGGGATTGTACGACAGCATTGCTGTGCTTTTTTGGTTGAAAACATCAGGTACTGCAGGTATTGTAGAACCCAACCGCCCGGTGATGTTCGACTACGGCAGCAAAGCTGTTTCGGCAACCTTAACCGATGCAGTATCGGGAGCCACGCAGCTAAACGTACAGCATGGTGCAACGCAGGTTTCTACTTCCGAAATGGGCGACGAAAGCTATCTGAATACCCATAGTGCTTACAGCTTGTTTTATTTTGAAGTAACAAAGCAGCAAGCTGCATTTACATTTCAGGGATACGCAAACGGAATGCCGCACAAAGTGTCGAACCAATATGCTTTTACCGATGACCTGCTTGCTCTTTCCGATTTGATTTATATTGGCCGTTCGTCGGATCCGCATAATGCCGGAAATTCTTTTTTCAAAGGCTATATCGATGAAATTCATGTGTTTAATCGCTTTTTAACCAGCGAAGAATTAACCCATTACTTAAACATTCAACCCAATTAACAATGACACCTGTAAAAATATTAATCTCTTTAATTTTAATCATTTCTGTATGTTCAATTTCGGCACAAGACGATTTGGAAGCATTGCTGATGAACGAAATGGGTGAGGAAGTTGAATACGAGTTTGGTACTTTTATTTCGAACAATGTATTGAACAACCATTCAACCGAAATGACCAACAAAAATGGAATCGGTTTCCGTATCTCGCATAAATTTGGTTCACTAAAAAGCGGTCCTGCTGCTTTTTATGGTTTCGATAATGCCATTTCGTTGTTCGAAGTAAATTATGCGCCTGTTGATTGGTGGAACATTGGTTTGGGGCGTTCAACAGTAAACGAATCAATGAATGGATACACCAAGTTTCGGATTGCCAGGCAATCGTCAGGAGCTAAGGTAATGCCTGTTTCGGTGGCGATGTTGTTGGTAGCCAATTGTGTTACTACTCAATTCGAAGATGAAACCCGAAACAATCAATTAGCCGAACGCCTCGATTATACTTCACAATTGTTAATTGCACGTAAATTTGGCAAAAACTTTTCAGCACAACTTACTCCAACCTATATTCATCGTAATTTGGTGAAAACCAAGGCCGATTTAAACGATCTTGTTGCTTTGGGCTTTGGGGCAACTTATAAAATTAAACAGCATTTTAGTGTTAATGCCGAATATTTCTGGGTGCAGAAACACAATACGCCTTCAACCGAATATTTTAATCCGCTGTCGGTAGGTGTTTGCTACCAAACATCAAGGCATGCTTTCGAACTGTTTGTCACTAATTCAAACGGCATAACCGAGACGCAATTTCTGGCAAATACCACCAACGATTTTCTGAAAGGCGATGTGCGAATTGGCTTTAATATTGCAACTGTATTTACTTTAAAAAGCAAAAAATGAACCTACGACAATTGTTTACAGTTATAATGGTATTGTTGGCTTTGTGCGGCAGTGCCCAAAAGTACATGACCAAAACCGGTTACGTTTACTTTAAATCACACACCGATGCTATTGACATTGATGGAAGTAACAACAAAGTGGCTGCCATGTTCGATGTTTCGAGTGGCGAGATTGTAGCTATTGTACTCATAAAGGCTTTCGAGCTGCCCTTAGCAACTGCCGATAAACATTTTAACGAAGTTTATATGGAGTCGGACGCTTATCCGAAAGCTACATTTAAAGGAAAATTTGTGAATTTGCAAAATGTCGATATTAATTCAAATGAAACTCAGGAACTCGATGTTGAGGGGGTTTTGAGCTTGCATGGTGTGGATAAACCTTTTGTGCAAAAAGTGAACATTTCAAACAATAAAGGTAAGCTTAGCGGAACTTGCTCCATGAAAATCAATATCGACGATTTTGGAATTACCGTGCCCGAAAATGTGAAAGACAGGGTTGCAAAAGTTGTTGATGTGAAAGTTGAACTAACTTTGGAGGAAGTAAAAAAATGAAACGTAAAACATTTATAATTACAGCAGTAGTTGTTGCCTTTGTGCTCGCCACTGGAGTGGCAGCCTATATGTTTCGATCTACCCCCGATTGTGTTTGCAACAAAAAAGCCGAAGCTCATTTACAAGCCGATGAGCTTTTAAATGCCTACGAGCTTGACGAACAAGAGGCCAATGCAAACTATTTGGGCAAGGTAATAACAGTAACCGGAACAGTTGCAGAGCTTAGTGCCGATGACCAGGGCCGTCCGGTAATTGCTTTCAGTAGCCAATCGTTTGGAGCTGTAATTGCAACGCTTTGCGAAAACGAAAACATCAACAATTTGGCGCCCAACCAAACCATAAGCATTAAAGGCGAATGTTCGGGTTACACTTTCGATGTTGTTTTGTCGAAATGTTGTTTGCAGTAATTAGCTGTTTATAAAGCTTTGAACCACATTTGAAAATGTTCTCCAAAAGGAATAGTTTTCATTTCGCCTTGAACAGCATATATCAGGCTTAAAAGCCAAAAGGCAAACAATACGATACTGAGTATCCAACCCACAACCGGAATCAGGTTAATAACCATGCCAATAATGTACAAGCCAATGGTTTGTCGAATGTAAAACGAAGTGAATTCTTCTTTGTTTTCGCTGTTGAGTACCAAGGCTACAATCCATCCTATAGGCGTAAAATGCGCAATAATTGCTTTAACTCGTGCATCCATATCTTATTTTTTTTTTGAGCAAAAATAAACTTCTTTTGTTTGCCAATTACACAATGTATAGACGAAACGGCAAATTTTACCGTCAAACAACAGCATGTGAGGGATGAGTTGTTTTGCTAACAATTTATTATTGAATGGATTTTTTAAAAAGAAAATGGTTGAAACAAAAAGGATTCTTTTACAAGAATCTTATTTTTGCATTTCGAAAATATTGAGAGGGGGGTATGATGAATAATACAGTTATTGACATTTTGCTGACATCGGTTGTTGGTATTCCGTTGGCTTTTATTGTATTGCGTTTGTTCTTTAAGAATTCGGTATTGCACCGGATCACAACTTTGTGGGTAATCGATATTCTTATTGTCGATGCCTTAGGCGAATTGGGTAATGCCTACCCAAATGTTTTTCCAAACTGGGTAACACTACCTATTGGTATAACAATAACAATTCTAATGTTTTATTATATCTCCCGAATTGTACGTAAACCCCTTGGAGCAAGCATCAGGCAAATTGTGAACCTTTCGAAAGGCAATTTGGTGCTTGATGAGAATTTAGAGAAATTGAGTTATGCCAACGAGTTAAAAGATTTGCATCTTTCACTTACTGATTTAAACAAAACATTGAATTCGGTTTTCAACAAAGTGAATGAGAATACCGATACCATGCTCATGTCGAGCGAACAGCTCAATGCGGCTGCCGATTCGCTTTCGTCGGCGGCATCGACCCAATCAACTTCGCTCGAAGAAATATCAAGTTCGATGGAAGAAATGCTTGCCAATATCCAACAAAATTCGGGTAATGCACAAGAAACTTACAAAATTGCCAAAGCAGCAACCGACACAATGGATATGGTTTC
>DAOSWJ010000254.1:0-5168 GCA_035380005.1 Prolixibacteraceae bacterium
TTTCGTTGTTAGTATTAAAGTGTACTATCTCATCGGCCGAAAAACTTACTTTTGATAACAAAAATAAAACTGCTAAAAATATTATTTGCCTCATGTTAGTTGAAAATCTTTTGCAGGTACAAATTAGACAAAAATTTGGCAATGGCAATCGGCATGTATTTGTTTTTTTAGATATATAAATGTTTGAAGTGCCGAAAAAATCAAAATTGTCATTTTTGCCCCCGTTTTTTAAACATTAGAGGTTTATTAAATCATATTTTTGGGTGTATTTTCGTAGAAGTTTTTGAATGAACATAAATTTACACGAAATATTATTATGAAATTTAAAGGAGTGCTTTTGTTTATAATTTTTGTATTGATAGTTTTTTCGGTCAACGCACAGGTTAATATTAATATTAATGCCAATAATCAATTGCATAAAGTATCGCCTTATATTTATGGGCGTAACAATAATTTTTCCGATGTATTCGGAACCCCAACAACTGCTGCAAACATTAAGCTATATCAAGAAGCCGGTTTGCGTTTTGCCCGTGAAAATTCAGGTAACAATGCCACAAAATACAATTGGCGCTTGAAACTTTCGAGCCACCCCGATTGGTACAATAATGTGTATGATCACGATTGGGATTTTGCTAATGAAACCATACTCGAAAATATGCCCGGTTTGCAGGTTATGTGGGCATTTCAGTTAATTGGAAAGGTAGCTGCCAATAAAAACAATAATTTTAGCGATTGGACTTACAACCGTTCGCAATGGTGGGAAGGATGTGCCCAAAATTTGGCCGGTGGAGGTGTGGTTAACCCCAACGGAGGGCACGATGCTTTGGTTGAAGGGAACCCCGATTTATACTTGATGGATTGGCCTGCCGATTCAACAGTTGCTATTCTCAATAATTGGTTTGGACCAAATGGCTTGGGCTTTCCAAAAGAAAATTTTATTTATTGGAGCATGGATAACGAGCCCGAAATATGGCATGGTACACACGACGATGTAATGCCAAATGCTTTGGCTGCTAATTTGTTTATGGAGAGTTACTTCGATGTGGCCAAAAAAGCACGAGCACTTTTCCCCGATATCAAATTAACCGGTCCTGTTTGTGCAAACGAGTGGCAATGGTACCGTTATGCCGACGAAGATTTGCGTATCGATGGGAAATACTATCCATGGATTGAATACTTTATTAAACGAGTAGCCGACGAACAAAAAGCTTCGGGCATTCGCCTGCTCGATGTGCTCGATATTCACTGGTATCCGTCGGAAACCGACGACGCACAAGTACTGCAATTGCACCGAGTATTTTACGACGAAGAGTATGTTTATCCCGGTGCTAACGGTGTGAAATCAATAGCCGGTGGATGGAACAACAACAATACACGCGAATATATTTTTAAACGTATAAACGATTGGCTTGACTTGCATTTTGGCGAAGGGCACGGAATAACTGTTGCGCTTACCGAGACCGAAGTTAAAGGTAATAACCCAACGATAGTAGCGCTTGCTTATGCTTCAATGTTAGGCACTTTCGCAAATAATGGTGTCGAAATATTTACACCGTGGACATGGAAAACAGGCATGTGGGAAACGTTGCACCTTTTTAGCCGTTATGCAAAAAACATTAGTGTTGAGAGTATTTCGAGTGCCGAAAATACAATTTCGGCATACTCTACCATTAGCCATGCTGCCGATTCGATGACAGTGATACTGGTAAACCGCGATTTGGTGAACTCACGAACCGCAACCATAAATTTCGAAGGTTTTCCAATGGCCAATGGTACCTACCCAACTTTAGGTTTGTGGTCGTTGCCCAATAATGAAACATTCAAATCGCATACAAGCAATGCATTAAGAACAGGTGAGGCTGTGGTTGCCGAAAATGAGATTGTGATTGAATTGCCCCCTTTATCAATAATAGCTGTTGTGCTTAAGGCCGACAGAAACGGTATTGATGCTGAAAAATTTAATGAATCGAGTTTGAAAATTTATCCAAATCCGGCAAATAATGAAACGACTTTGCAGTTGGAAGGAACTGGCATTTTGCCTTCACAAGTTGTTGTTTTCGATAAGGCCGGCAAACAAGTCGAGGCCTTGCTTTGGAATAATGCAGGCATTCATCCGCTAACAATCAGTACCAATAATTTTTCGAAAGGAATCTATTTTGTTAGGGTTAGTAACGAGAATTTTTCCGCTGTCAAAAAACTGATTGTTCAATAGTTTAGTTCAACAATAGCTAATATTGTGTGAATTTTAAACATTCATTTGGCCTGTTTTTTCACTCAAAAGGCTATTTTTGCTTTCCTTTAATTATGCCAAAGTGAAAGTTTGTATAGCCGAAAAACCAAGTGTAGCACGCGAAATTGCCCGTATTTTACAGGCTAACAGCCGTAAGGAAGGTTATTTTGAAGGTAACGGGTATCAGGTAACCTGGACCTTTGGCCATTTGTGTACCCTAAAATCGCCCGACGATTATACTGCCGAGTGGAAACCTTGGCGGATGAACTACCTGCCAATGATCCCCAATCGATTTGGAATTAAGCTTATTGATAATAATGGGGTCGAAAAACAGTTCAATACCATTAAATTTTTGGTCGATAGTTGCGATGAGGTTATTAATTGTGGTGATGCCGGAATTGAGGGAGAACTTATTCAGCGCTGGGTGCTTACCATGGCTGGCAACACAAAACCTCTAAAACGTTTGTGGATTTCATCGATGACCGATGAGGCCATAAAAGAAGGTTTCGAAAAACTTAAAGAAGGAAGCAATTTTGAAAGGCTTTATGCTGCCGGTAATGCACGTGCCATTGGCGATTGGTTGTTGGGGATGAATGCCAGCAGGCTTTATACTCTCAAATATGCAAATGGTAAAGGGGTATTATCTATTGGAAGGGTACAAACACCCACGCTCGCACTCATTGTAAACCGCTACGAGGAAATACAGAATTTTGTTTCGCAACCGTTCTGGGAAATAAAAACAAAGTACAGGGGGGTAGTTTTTAATTCAACTACGGGTAGGTTTACCAATCCCGATGAAGCCAAACAAGTCATTGAGGAAATTGCCGATAAGCTTTTCGAAATTTTTTCGTTTGAAAAGAAAAAAGGCAAAGAAGCTCCGCCAAAACTTTTCGATTTAACGGCTTTGCAGGTCGAATGCAATAAAAAATTTGGTTATACTGCCGATGATACCCTGCGTTACATTCAAAATTTGTACGAGAAAAAAATGGTAACCTATCCTCGTGTCGATACCACTTTTTTGCCTACCGATATGTATCCCAAAATTGCCGGAATATTGAAAAACATGGAGCCTTATGCCAATTTTACCGCTCCCTTGTTACAGGCAAAAATCAAAAAAAGCACAAAAGTTTTCGACGACAAGAAAATTACCGATCACCATGCAATTGTGCCAACAGGTGTAAAACCTGGTGGTTTGATCCTTGAAGAAAAAAGGGTTTACGACTTAATTGCCCGCCGTTTTATTGCTGCATTTTATCCCGATTGTATTGTGTCGAACACTACCGTTATGGGAAAGGTTGAAAAACATCAGTTTAAAGCAACAGGTAAAGTGATAGTCGATGATGGCTGGCGCGTGCTTTATGCAAAAAAGGAAAGCGATGAGGACGCCGAACCTGGCGACGATGAGCAGCAATTAATGCCCAGCTTTGTTAAAGGTGAAAGTGGCGAGCACGAACCCGATCTGCTTGAAAAACAAACACAGCCGCCCAAAATGCATACCGAGGCTACGCTGTTAAGGGCTATGGAAACAGCCGGTAAACAGGTCGATGACGAAGAGCTTCGCGAGTTGATGAAGGATAACGGCATTGGACGACCATCGACTCGCGCCAACATAATTGAAACGCTGTTTAAGCGTAAGTTCATTATTCGTCAACGCAAAAACCTGGTACCAACTCCAACCGGAATTGCGCTTATTCATACCATTCAGAATGAATTGCTTAAATCGGCCGAACTGACTGGTTTATGGGAAAAAAAGTTGCGAATGATCGAAAAAGGGGAGTACGATGCCAAAAGCTTTTTGGACGAAATGAAAGAAATGGTTACTCAACTTGTGAACGAAGTTAAACGCGAAAATTATAAAACCATCGAAATTGAGCAAGATGCTCCGACTAAAGAAAAATCCAAAGACCAAAATTCAATCCCGATAGCAATCGGGACCAAAACTGCTAAAAAAAATACCGATAAACAGAAAGGAGCATCTAACGCTGTTAGTGCAATAGTTTGTCCCAAATGCAAAAAAGGAACAATAATTAAAGGCCGAACAGCCTACGGATGCAGTGAATACAAAAACGGCTGCGACTTTTTAGTTCCATTCGATAAATTTGACGCTTCGCTTTCACACGAGCAAATATTGGCACTAATCAAAAAAGGTGAATTTTAGTAAAAAATAAATCCGGCAAATGCGCTGTGCAAATGCCGGATGAATATTCTATTGTTTTTTTTGATTTGAAAAGCTTATTGTTTAATCCTTCCCTTTATCATTGCTGTTTCGGTTTCGAAACCGGGTTTTTCCAACAAAGCAAACATGTTTTTCTTGTAAGCTTCAACGCCTGGTTGGTCAAATGGGTTAACATTAATAAGGTAACCGCTTATACCACAAGCTTTTTCGAAAAAGTAAATCAATTGGCCCAAATTGTAAGCATCCAAACGTTCAATTTCAATGCGGATATTTGGAACATCGCCGTCAACATGGGCAATTTGGGTGCCCAATTCGGCCATTTTGTTAACGTAATCGACATTTTTACCTGCCAAAAAGTTAAGCTTGTCCAAGTTGGCTTTATCTTCGGGTATAAGCACTTCGCGTTCGGGTTTAGCTACCGAAATAACGGTTTCGAACAATATGCGTTCGCCTTCCTGGATGTATTGCCCCATTGAGTGTAAGTCGGATGAGAAATCGACAGCGGCGGGGAAAATGCCTTTGCGGTCTTTGCCTTCGCTTTCGCCATAAAGCTGCTTCCACCATTCGGCCATAAAATGTAGCTTTGGCTGGTAGTTCACCATTATTTCGATTTTATTGCCTTCGGTATATAAGATGTGGCGTGCAGCTGCATATTGGCATGCAAGGTTTTTGTCGAATGCTACGTTTGCCGCTGTTGCTTTGGCCATATCGACAGCTCCTTTTACCAAAGCACGAATGTCGAATCCGGCAACAGCAATGGGT
>DAOSWJ010000255.1:0-5164 GCA_035380005.1 Prolixibacteraceae bacterium
CAAGCAACACTCCAACAACCACCACTTGGGAAGCGAAGCAACAACTGTTAGCTTTTTACCCCTTTGCCACGTTTATGAACGCAGCATGAACTACCATTTTCAATACAAAGGCATTAGCATATATTACATTGGAAGCCTCGGGCAAATAATGCCCGCTCTAAAAATAATCAAGCCTCATATATTTAATACTGTACCCCGTTTGTTAGAGCGCATTTACGATGGCATTATCAATAAAGGCAAAGAGCTCAAAGGCATTAAGAAAAGCATTTTCTTTTGGGCTGTAAAGTTGGGCGACAATTTCGAATACAACAAGAAATTTAACTGGTGGTACAAGCAAAAACGTGCTTTAGCCGACAAGCTGATTTACTCGAAATGGCGCGAAGTAATGGGAGGACGAATAAAAATTATAGTATCGGGTGGAGCAGCCTTGCAACCACGTATTGCAAAAGTGCTTGGTGTAGCCGGCATTCAAGCCCTCGAAGGATACGGACTTACCGAAACATCGCCTGTAATTGCAGTAAGCAACCCGGTTAAAGGCGAAATTCGAACAGGAACAGTTGGCCCCATACTTCCGGGCGTAGAAGTGAAATTCTCCGACGATGGCGAAATATTGTGCAAAGGCCCCAATGTGATGATGGGCTATTACAAAGAACCTGAACTTACCAATAACGTTATCGATGACGAAGGCTACTTCCACACAGGCGATGTAGGCATTTTGGTTGATGACAAATACCTGAAAATTACCGATCGCAAAAAAGAAATTTTCAAACTTTCGGGCGGCAAATACATTGCACCGCAAATGATTGAAAACAAACTTAAAGAATCGTTTTTTATTGAACAAGCCATGGTTATTGGTGAAAACGAAAAATTTGCATCGGCCATTATTGTACCCAATTTTGCCCACATTAACAAATGGCTCGAACAGAGAGGCTTAAAAGAACAAGGCAAAGCCGAAACAATAAAAATGCCTGAAGTAAAAGCCGCAATACAAGCCGAAGTTAAAAAAGTGAACAAAACTTTAGGGCAAGTTGAAGAAGTAAAACGCTTCAGGATAGTTGTTGATGAGTGGTCGCCCGAAACAGGCGAAATGTCGCCAACCTTAAAACTGAAACGTAATGTATTGGCCGAACGTTACAGCCATATTATTGAACAAATTTATGCAACAACTGCCAGCGAACAGAAAAATGGCATAAGGATAAAGATCCCAAGAATAAATCTCAGTTTAGCCGAATTGATTCGAAAACTCAGGAACAGCAATATATTTATGTAAAAATAAAGGCCGGAACAAACATCCGGCCTTTATTTTTAATCCGGCAAATCAATGCCGGAAAAATTGTTGCTGTTGTGTTTAATTTGAGGATAAAGTTGCATAACGGGGAACAACTTTGGGAGAAATAAACAGATCACTATTCAAGAGCAACAATTTATAATTCGTGTTAACTTTTTTATTAGTTACGCTAATTATGCCCGAAAGTTGCAAAACAAAAAACGATTAAAAAAAATTAATGAGTGAACGGTCAAAAAAAATGAGTGAACGAAAGGTTTTGTTGAGTAAACAAAAAATCCTGCCTCGCGAACGAAACAGGATTTTTTTATTTTGATGTTTTAAATACATTACATCATTCCAGGCATTCCGCCACCCATTCCACCAGGCATTGGTGCTGGGTTTTCTTCTTTAATATCGACAAGAACACATTCGGTAGTCAAGAACATACCTGCAATAGAAGCAGCATTTTCGAGCGCTACCCTTGCCACTTTGGCAGGATCGATAACGCCTGCTTCAAAAAGGTTTTGGTATTCGTCGCGACGGGCATTGTAGCCAAAGTCGTCTTTTCCTTCTTTCACTTTTTGCACAATTACAGCACCTTCTTTACCAGCGTTGGCAACAATCTGACGCAATGGTTCTTCAATTGCACGTTTTACAATTTCGATACCGGTAGTTTCGTCTTCGTTTTCGCCTTCGAGGTTTTCAAGCACACTTGTTGCCCTTATATAAGCTACACCACCACCAGGAATAATACCTTCGGCAACAGCTGCACGTGTTGCATGCAATGCATCGTCAACGCGGTCTTTTTTCTCTTTCATTTCAACTTCCGAAGCAGCACCAATGTAAAGAACAGCAACACCACCGGCTAATTTAGCCAAACGTTCTTGCAGTTTTTCTTTATCGTAATCGGAAGTGGTAGTTTCAATTTGCTTTTTGATTTGAGCAACCCTTGCATCGATTAAGCTTTGTTCGCCTTTACCTGCTACAATGGTTGTATTCTCTTTGTTGATCGAAATTTTCTCGGCCTGTCCCAACATTTCGATGGTAACATTTTCGAGTTTCATTCCTTTTTCTTCGGTAACAACCACTCCACCGGTCAAGACTGCAATGTCTTCGAGCATTTCTTTGCGCCTGTCGCCAAAACCCGGAGCTTTAACAGCACAAACTTTAATTGTTCCTTGTAACTTATTAACAACCAAGCCACTCAATGCTGTTCCATCAACATCTTCAGCAATGATCATAATCGGACGACCAGCTTTGGCTGTTTGTTCCAAAACGGGAAGAATGTCTTGTATTGCGCTAATTTTTTTGTCGTAAATTAAAATGAAAGGACTCGAAAGGTTGGCTTCCATTTTATCGGTATCAGTAATGAAATAAGGTGAAATGTAACCTCTGTCGAATTGCATACCTTCAACTACATCAACGTAAGTATCGGTACCTTTCGATTCTTCAACAGTAATCACACCTTCTTTATTTACTTTTTCCATAGCTTCGGCAATCAATTTGCCAATGGTTTCGTCGCCATTAGCCGAAACACGTGCCACTTGTTCAATTTTACTGAAATCGTCGCCAACATTTTTCGATTGAGCCTTAATGCTTTCAACCACTTTCAAAACTGCTTTATCGATACCGCGTTTCAAATCCATTGGGTTAGCACCGGCAGTTACGTTTTTCAATCCAACATTGATGATCGATTGAGCCAAAACAGTAGCAGTGGTTGTTCCGTCACCTGCGTCGTCGCCGGTTTTCGAAGCAACTTCTTTCACCATTTGTGCACCCATGTTGGCAAACGAATCTTCGAGCTCAATTTCTTTAGCAACAGTTACACCGTCTTTGGTTACTTGTGGGGCACCAAATTTTTTCTCGATAATAACATTTCGACCTTTAGGTCCAAGTGTTACTTTTACTGCATCGGCAAGTTGGTCAACACCCTTTTTAAGTTTATCGCGGGCATCGATATTGAATTTAATTTCTTTAGCCATAATATTCTAAATTTTAATTTTTAAAACGAATTAAGCAATGTATAAAACATCGGTTTGCGAAATCAAAAGATAATCTTTACCATCGATATTCAGTTCGGTACCTGAATACTTACCATAGAAAACAGTATCGCCAACTTTAACTTCCATCGGCTCTTTATCTTTTGCACTTCCCACTAAAACTACTTTTCCGGTTTGTGGTTTTTCTTTAGCCGAATCGGGAATAATAATTCCTCCTACAGTTTTTTCTTGGGCAGCAACTGGTTCAACCAGTACTTTTCCTGCCAAAATTCTACCTTTTAATTCAGACATTTTTACAATTATTTTAAGGTTATTAATTCAAATTAACGGCGGCATTTGATCAGATTTTGTGCCAAAGCAAATTTCTGCCATTTTTATAGCAAATTACCACTCACATGTCAGCATCAGAAAAATTACTTCTGCCATAAGATGCATATACACTTATATTTCAACCATTACAAAATAAAACACTAGCTGACACACTGACAGTCAAAAAACAAAAAAACCACTACAACAAATCAGCTGCAGTGGTTTTCGAGAATAATACTAGTGAGAAAAGGGTGTATGGAAGTGAAAAATGTTAAAACCAACCAATTTTAAGCGATAAACCTGCCGAATATTTACTAAGTGCATTTTTATCGACCGAATCGATGTTTATTTCGGATGTGTAACGATAAGTTGCAAAAACCCCAACCCTCATCCAACGTGTAAAATTAACTTCGAGTTCAACTCCCGGCTCAACCACAAAAAACATATCTTCGGAAAAGCCTTCGGGAGATGTGTAGTAATAATCGCGAAACGACAAGGCACCGCCACCGCCAACAATTATCGGAAAAGATAAATGCACGGGCTTTAAGGGCATCAAAATTGGCTCTACAAAAAAGCCGCCATAAGCTCCTGCCAAATACACTTCATCCGACGGATTGAAAAAGCTTCCGCTGTATTGATTAAAGTTGTTCACAAAGGCTGTTCCTGCAAGGCCAAAAGCAAACCAGCGATCCATTATCCAACCCATACGGGCCGAAACGGCCAAAGCATCGGCATTATCTATCGGACTGTAAGCAAGTGAGCTACCTACATAAAAGCCATCGCGCTTTTCGCGTTTAAAAACGGTTTGTACTTCGTCTTTAGGTTCAAACTGATCAATTTTTATGGTTTGCTGTGCCAATGCCTCACCGGCTATTAAGCACAATACAATGTAAATGAATATCCGTTTCATGTGTCTATTTTTTTTCTTTATAATTCAAATGTTTTTTTTTTAGAAGCAATAAACTGCTCCAAAAGCAAAATCGTAAGGCATAGAATTAAAACCATCGGGTCCTAAAAGGTCGAAAAATGGCTTTACATCGAAAGTTATCGAAATTGGCTGTCGCTTAAAATCATATGAAATTCCCACAATTGCATCGAGGCCAATAACAGCTGCAGAGCGTTGATCCCAATAATAACCGCGTTCGTTGGTAAGTGCCTTATTCCATTTTACGTAGCCAATATGGCCGCCATAGCCATAATACAATGAAAATTCTTCGGGCAATTGCTCAGTTTTGTATTTTCTTTTAATTTTCATGGCAGTAAAGTGCATTCCTTTGTTTCGGCTGCTGTACATAAACCGGTACGAATTCATATCGTTGATTTGAGTTTCGTAGAATAAACCGTTACCATATCCCATTCTGATACCAATGTACCTGTCGAACATTTGAGCTTTTGAAACCAGCACCATGCCACTAAGTAATATTAATAATAAAAATGCTTTCATCTTTTTTATTTATGATTACAACACCTATTGGCGCTTTAATTATCGTTTATAATGTTTCCTGAGCCAGATATGTTCCGTTCAATATTGGGGTGACCTATGTAATATACATTGCCACTACCACTAATATTGACTCCTAGGTTTTCT
>DAOSWJ010000256.1:0-5164 GCA_035380005.1 Prolixibacteraceae bacterium
GTATTTTACCCCACTTTGCAGTAAGGGTTTTCCCTGATTGCACAAAATTATAACTCAATAATTTTATTCTTAAGTGCAAAAATGATAAGGCTTGTGCTGTTTTTTGTTTTGGTTTTTTTCAACAAACGGCTTTTATGTGTTTCTACAGTTTTAGAACTTAAAAAAAGCTTATCGGATATTTCGTTATTGGTCATTCCCTGGCAGATAAGTTTAAGCACATCCATTTCACGTTCAGTAATATCGAGTTGTTGAATAATTTTTTGTTTGGCTTCCATATTTGGGATATTCAATATTACCTGCTGTAACAATTTGGGCGAAAAGAAACTTTCGTTGTTCATTACATCAACAATTGCCTTTTCGAGCTCATCGGTTGTAGCTTCTTTAAGTACAAAGCCCGATGCTCCGGCTTTAATCATTTCGTAATAATATTTTTGATCGCTATACATCGAAAGGGCAATAATTTTCAAATCGGGCTTTTTTATTTTGGCTTCGGCAGTTGCTTCAATCCCATTCATGTGTGGCATATTTATATCGATTAATACCAAATCGGGATCGTAATCAAAAATTGAATCAACAAAATCTTTTCCATTAGCAAATTCGGCAATTACATTAAACTGATCGTTACCGGCCAACAAACTTTTTAGCCCTTCGCGAAAAAGGGTATGATCTTCAACAATTATAATATTAACCATAGCTAAACAGGTATTTCAATGTTAACAACTATGCCGGCTTGCGGCTGCTTCTTAAAGCTGATATTTCCTCCCACCGAGTTAATCCTCGACACCATATTAAACAAACCCAAACCTTTGTTTTCTTCAATTTTTTGTTCGTAATCGAAACCTTGACCATCGTCGATATATACAACTAAAAGTTTATGTGGCTCTTCAATAATCGAAACAGATATATTACCTGCCTTTGCATGTTTAATAGTGTTGTTTATCAACTCTGTAACAACCCGATACAAAGTAATTTCAATAATTTCGTTGTATCTTTTTGAAGTATTCAAATTGGTTGCAATACTTATTTCGGTGTAAAGCGAGAGTTTTTCGATAAAACTTTTTAAGGCATGTTCGAGCCCAAAATTACGTAAAATGTGTGGGCTAAGATTGTTAGATATTTCTTTAACACCTGTTAGCGATTCGTTGATCAATTCAGAAAGTTTGCTAAACGACATGCTTTCTTTTTCACTCAATTTAGCATTTTTTAAATTGTGCAAGTATATTTTGCAAGTCGAAAGCAAAGGCCCAAGCCCATCGTGCAAATCTTTTGCAATACGGCCACGTTCGTCTTCTTCGGCTTTAACTGAAACGGTATAAACCTGTTTTTCGAGATTTTTACGTGCACTGATGTCGTTAAACGAAGTAACAACAGCATTTTGACCTTGGTAAACAATTGGCCGGCTTCGCACTTCAATCGGGAAACTGCGCCCGTTCTGGTTTTTTATCATATACTCGGCAACAACTACACGCCCCTTATCGACACCTTCGACCTCGGAGGCTACTTTTTGAAGAGCATTCTGGTCAAATAGGAAATCGAAAAAATTGATTGAGTCAATGTCCTTAGGGTCAAGGCCTGTAAGATGGTAAAAACGTTCGTTAGCCGAAAGAATTTTAAAATCGTGATTATAAATAAATATCGCATCGCTGGTATTATTGTAAATATTGCGGAAATTAATCTCACTATTTTTTAAAGCTTTTTCGGCAATAACAAGGTTTGAAATATCGTATCCCACACCAAGCATGTATATTTTGTTATTACGCTTGTAACTAATTGCCGAGTTGTATAAGGGAATACGCTCACCGTTTTTGGTAATTAAATCTGCCCTATAATAAGCCGATCCTTTTTTCTCCGACAACCCTATATTATCGGCATCGCTTTCATAATTAGCGTTATCGAACAAACTGTTTGGATGAACTTTTTGAATTTCGTCGGCAGTATAACCGCTCATGTGTAACAAACTATCGTTCCACTGAACCAGTTTATCGTAATTTTCGAAAACATAAAAAACGCCAGGCATAGCCTCAACAAGGGTTTTTCCAAATTCACGTTCAGCCTCAATTTCTTTTTCAATTTGCTTTTGTTTCGAAACATCCTTAATAAGGAATTGCAAACGTCCGTCGGGTAGTTTATTGCCTTTAATTGTTATATCCCGAATATTGCCCTGTTTGTCGTAAACACGCCTTTCTGAAACCACGGTTTTTCCGCTTGCCAGTTCTTCAAATTTCAAAGGTTTGTTTAATAAATCATCAGCCACTGTCATCTCTGACAAATTTCGACCAACAACCTCGCTATTTTCATAGCCCGACATCAATCTAAAATTGTCGTTCACCAACAATATTCGGCCATCAATAGTTGTAATTATCACCCCTTCGTTAGCCTGATCGAACAATAACTTGTATTCTTCTTCACTTTTCTTCGATTCTTCGAGTAAGCGAGTATATGCGCCCTCAAGCCTTCCTACAATAAAAACGATACTATAACTGGCAATAAAATAAGTTATTCCAATAGTAATCCAAAGCTTGTTATTGTTCAGCATTTGCTCAACATCGAAAGTATATTTAAGCATACCTGTTTGATACAACAGGCCATAAGTAAAAAAAACAGTAACAAGTATGGCTAACGAAGCATAACCATAAGCCAAGCCAATAAACAACGACGAAAAAACACTTACTAACAACAAAAAAACTACGCCACTTGAAAGCAATCCCAAAAAATGTATTCCGGTAACAAAAAAAACAAGCAGTATTATAGCAGTAACTATTGCCTTTAATTTATAATGAATTTTATGGCGAAAAATAACCACAAAACAAAAAGCAATAAACAAAACAATTTGGATTGAATAATTCAAAGCCCAACCAGTTATTGCTGAACGGGAAATTGATAAGAAAATTAATGGAATTGAAAAAATTAGATAAAAAACCATTAAAAGGTCAACTACCTTATTTTTAATGTCTCCAATTTCGTTTAAGCCGTTTTTTTTAAACATACGTTGTTTTTTATTTCAAACACCTTTTGAAATTTAGTGAAATTAATTTTTGAAACAAACCAGTATGTTAAAATTGTTCGAAAATTATTCGCGATCTCTTAAAATATTGAAAAGTTTGCGCAAATCGATTAGTTTTACCATAAATGCAAGCATAAGCGAAGCAAACAACATTAAAATATACCCGAAAAAGCGATTCGACAATAATTGGTTGGAAAGATACCCAAGTGCAACAACCAAAACAGCAAAAACAGCAATACGAAGTACCGACATCCAAGGTACCTTAAACTTGAATATATTTACGGCTATAAGCACCTGTGCCAATGCGGTTATCGACTGGGTAATCAAGCTTATATAAGCTGCGCCCAAGGCCTGAAACTTTGGTATAAAAAACAAGTTCAATGTTATATTCAAAATCATTCCAACCGCTGCCATAATGTTTAACTGCCTGATACTGCCGTTGGCTGTTAAGAGTGTCCCAAAAATATAAGTTGTCGATATTGGGATAAAGCAAAACATTAGCGTTGCAAAAATAGGTGCTGACTCCTCAGCATGATCGTATTGCATCCATTGCATGATATCGTTTTGGTAAAAAGATGAAGAAATTGAGATACTTAGCGATATAAAAATAATGAGGCTGAATGCAAAGCTTACCATATCGGCAATACTTTGTTTTTGCTTAATCATGCGCGAAAAAATTGGCAAAAGCATGCCGGCAAACAAAACGCCAAACATCGAAACGGCATCGAGTAGTCTGAAACCATGTGCATAAAGGCTAACCTGCCTTAAACCTTCGTCGTAGGGCAACAAACGCTCAATTAAAACCGTGTCGAAGCGGTTATAAAATGCCATTAATAAAATTAAAATTGCATAAGGATATGTTTTTTTTAAAAAAACCAAGCTAAACCTTAAATTGAAAGTAAGCTTAATTTTTCCTGCTTTACGAAGAACAATCAGAAAAATTATTGTTGCCGCCATGAGGTACGAAATTGTTTGCACATACACAAACCATTCGATTTTAAAAACGCCACCCGTTACATTGGTAAACAGCAATATTCCACAAATAATAATCATAAAAAAACGGTCGAGTACCGAAACCAGACTATCGGTGGTAAAAAGGTGCAATGCACTTAAATTGGAGCGTAAATACAGAATAAACTGAAGCAAAAACTGGTTAACAATAAGGAATATAAGTAAATGTATTTGAACATTATTGTAACCAACAATAGCTGCCCATGTTAAGCACACCGCGGCATATACAATTGCCAGTGCCAGTTTTAAACCAAAAATATTGCCCAAATGTTTTGGCAACAAATGATTATAACGGGCTATGTTCCTGTTGTTGTAATTGGTAATACCAAAATCAAGCAGTATGTTTAATGTTAACGAAAGTGCCAATAACGAATAATACAATCCATATTGGTCACCGGTAACATTCTGTACAGTTCTGTCAATCCCAAAAAGCCAGAAAGGTTTTATGAGAACATTGATAGCTAGTAATAGAATCAGGTTGGTAAAAAACTTACGTTTCAATCTCTTTTCATCATTATTTTACAATAACGCAAAGTAACAATCTTTAAGTATTATTTCCAATGATTATATTTTAAAAAATATAAAAGGGGCAAAGCCAAATAGGCTGCCCCTTTTTTAGTATGCTAAAAACTTTTTTATTAGCTTATTTGAAAATATAACGCACACCAAGTTGGAAGCTCCAAGTTTGGTCGTAATTATAATAAGTTGAATATGTTTCTTTTAAGAAGTTTCCATCGGCATCGGTAGCCATTGAAAAGCTAGGAACTTTATTATCATCATAGCCTTCGTAATTAAGTATTTGGCCGTCGTTAGCAGCAAACATATTTTTGCTTACACCCCATTCTGAATTAATTAGGTTTCCAAAGTTCAGGATGTCAAGGCTTACTTGCAAGGTGTTTTTGGTACCACCAACGTTAACAGAAAAATCCTGAGCTACACGCAAATCGAACCGGTGTACCCAAGGAGCCCTGGCTGCATAAGCTTCGGCGTATCCTCCTTTGTTTTTGGTTAAGTATTTGTCCTGCTCCATAAACTTAAAGAACGCATCTTCATCGGCTGAGCTAATAAAGTTTATTTCGCCTTTTTCTTCAGGTATATAAATTAAATCAGTTGCATACCCATCGCCATTCATATCGTTTGCATAAGTAA
>DAOSWJ010000257.1:0-1665 GCA_035380005.1 Prolixibacteraceae bacterium
CACGTCATTGCGAGCTTTGCGAAGCAATCTGAAATTTTAACCGGACAACAATGTATTTGTATATAAAAACAAAAAACCCGGTTTCATCACCAGCAAAATACTGGGAGAGGAATAACCGGGACTACGCTGCAAAGTTAATAATTATATGGAAAATAAGGTCATAATTGAAATAAATCACGTTGAAGAAACAATCATTAAACATGGATACACTATAGGTAGATAAGTGATATAAAAAGAAGATATGTTACGCAAATTCAGGTTGCAATAAATTTAATTTATATGAACAATACTAACAATACAGGCCTCAACATTATTCACATCATACCCGGTTCGGGCGGCAGTTTTTACTGCGGCAACTGCCTGCGCGACAGTAAATATGTCGATTCGCTCAAAAAACTTGGGCACAAAGTGGTGAAAGTACCCATGTACCTACCCCTATTTTCCGACGAGCACGATCTGGAAGATATTCCGGTATTTTACGGTGCAATATCTATTTACCTCAAACAGCTGTACCCAATTTTCCGACATGCTCCGGCTTGGTTCGACCGCATGCTCAACTCGAAACCCATGATGAAGTTGGCTGCAGGTATGGCCGGATCGACCAACGCAAAAGGCTTGGAGGAGATGACCATTTCGATGCTACTTGGCGAAGAAGGTGCTCAAAAAGAAGAACTCGACAAAATGGTCGATTGGATTGCAGAGCATTGCCAACCCGATGTGATCCACCTCTCCAACGCGCTATTACTTGGCCTTGCCAAACGTATTAAACAAAAGTTGAACGTTAAAGTGGTTTGTTCGCTACAAGACGAAGACGTGTGGGTAGAGCCCATGAAACCTTCGGCACGTGAACATGTATGGAAACTGATGGCCGAAAAAGCCAAAGATGTTGACGCCTTCATAGCGGTGAGCGATTACTTTGCCGGCTGCGCCAAAAAGTGGATGAACCTGCCCGACGAAAAGGTGCATACAGTACACTTGGGAGTCGATCCGGCCGATTATCCATTCTTTCCACCCGAAGGCAAACAACGCGAAATTGGTTACATATCGCGCATGAACGCCGAAAACGGAATGGAAGTGCTGGTTGATGCATTTATTGAAATAAAAAAGGATAAGCGTTTCGACGATGTTCACCTGCACATTACCGGTGGCTTTACCGGTGAAGACAAAAATTTCATTAAAGCACAAAAAAATAAGCTCGAAGCAGCGGGTTTAAGGTCTTTTGCCCATTTTTGGGAAGGCTTTGAAGGCACGCACCGCATGAACTTCCTCAAGCGGATGATGTTGGTTTCGGTGCCGGTTTTAAATGGCGAAGCCTTTGGCATTTATTTGAGCGAAGCCATGGCATCGGGTATTCCTGTAGTACAACCTGCCCTTGGTGCTTTCCCCGAGATAATTGGAACGGCCGGAGGTGGCATTGTGTACGAACCCAACACTCCCGAAGCTTTGGCCAAAGCATGGGCCGATCTATTATCCGACAGCCAAAAAATTAAAAGCTTAAGCCACGAAGCCAGGGCCAGTGTCGAAGAACATTTTAACATTATGATTCAGGCTGAAAGCATGTTGCTGGTTTATCAATCAATAAAGTAAAAAACAACTGTTAGTCAATTGGTTTTTTTCGTAAATTGGGTATGATTTTTTATTAAGGTGATTTGATAAAACCTAAAT
>DAOSWJ010000257.1:1765-5146 GCA_035380005.1 Prolixibacteraceae bacterium
TTTTTTCGTAAATTGGGTATGATTTTTTATTAAGGTGATTTGATAAAACCTAAATGAAACACTTCCCATTCTTTTTTCTGCTACTCGTGTGCAATGCCCATTTTGTATTTGCGCAAGATGTTAGCCAGATAAAAAACCAGCAAGCTGTCTCAGTAAGAGGAGCTTTGTCGTCGTCGGCTAACTTTTACAACATTAGTGGAAAGGCTTCAACACGCGATCCGTTCAACTACCTGCTTTCAGGCAATGTTGACCTAACTGTTTACGGTGTTAACCTGCCGTTTTCGTTCATGTACAGCGGACAAAACATTGCCTACACGCAGCCATTCAATCGCTTTGGCATTAGCCCTCACTACAAGTGGATCAAAACCCATTTTGGCTATCGAAGCATGAATTTCTCGTCGTACACATTGGCCGGGCACTCGTTTTTAGGTGCCGGAGCCGAACTTACACCGGGTAAATTCAGGCTAGCCGGTGTTTACGGGCGTTTCAAACAAAAAACAATACCCAACACGGCCAACCCGCTCGATACCCTCTATGCACCAACCCGAAAAGGTTACAGTATTAAAGTAGGATTTGGAAGCAACGAAAATTTTTTCGACCTTATTTTTCAGCAAATTTCCGACGACTCACTGTCGGTTGATTTGTCGCAGGCCGGCAATGCAAGTATGAAATTACCGCAGGCCAACACCGTTTTAGGTACGAAATTTCGTTTCAAGCTGGCAAAATCGCTTGTTTGGGAAACCGAAGGTGCACTCAGCCTGCTCACCAAAAATATGTCCGACCAGCTGCTTTCCGATATCGATGTGCCCATTATTCAGCAACTTACAGGTCCTTTAAAACTAAATGCTTCGTCGGAATATGCTACTGCCTGGAATTCGTCGCTCATGTATTCGGCCAGGCTGTATTCGCTGGGTTTGCAATACCGGCGCGTTTCACCCAATTACCAATCGTTTGGTGCCTACTATTTCAATACCGATATTGAAAACCTAACGGTGAACGGAAAGTTTTCAGCCTTTCAACGCAAGCTTAGCGTGAACGGGAATGTAGGATTACAGCGCGACAACCTACGAGGAAACAAAGCAGCCCAATCGGTTCGGATAATATCAATGGCCAATGCCAGTTACAACACCGGCAAGGTTTTCAGCATAAACGGATCGTTCAGCAATTACAGCATTGAGCAACAAGCCGGGCGCTTACCACTGAACGATACCATTAGGCTTTACCAAACCAACCGGAGCATCAACCTTACGCCCATGCTCACGTTTAGCCAATCAAAAATGCAGCAAATCATTCAGCTTAACGCATTAATAACCGACATGATTGACCATAACCAGTTGTCGGCAGTTAACAGCAACGTTAGCACACAAACATTCATGCTGAATTATTTGGCCAACCACACAGCCCTCGAAATGAATTTTATGGCAGGGATCAATTACACAGCAATGGTTTCGGAAATATACAGCCAAACGCTTTATGGTTTAAGCGCCGATATAGGCAAGGCTTTCCTTAAATCGAAACTCAATTCGAACCTATCGTTATCTGTTAACCGCAGCGAATTGGGTGACGAGCCCGGCTGGGTTAACACTCTTGCGTTGCAAATAAACTACAGACCTCACAAAAAACATTCGTTTAAGCTCAATATTACCCACAATATGAACAATTACCCCGGGAGCTCAACGGCAGTTAGTTTCAGGGAAACAAAATCCCTTTTCAGCTATGTGTACAGATTGTAAAAACCCAATAAAAAGCATTAAGGCATGGGTCGAATATGCTTTAACAACAGCAATAATTGCTTTGGCAATAATGCTATATCCGATACAAGTTGTGGCTCAGGTAAACCCTGTAAATGTTAACATTTCGGTTATGCCGCCTTATACCTCATCGTTGTACGATTACATAAACACGCCCAACAAAATTGTAATCACGTTGAGCCATGTTATGCCTACCGGCACAGCACTCGAGCTATACCTAAAAGCCTCAATTATAAGTGAAAATGGTATAAAAGTTACGACACAGGAAGGTTTTAAGCCCTCGGAACCAATTGTGCTCGAACCCGGAAAAATTTACAAACTAAATACCCAAAACATATCCGATGCCTTTAACATCAACTACATCATTATTGAAGGTACCGACTTGAACGAACTGCTTAACGGATCGGGCCTTCCCGAGGATTATTACCAAATTTGTGTACAAGCATTCGATTACAATACCGACCAGCCCCTGTCGGCCGACCAGCCCATTGGCTGCAGCAATATTTTCAACGTAACCAACCTCGAACCGCCAATGATTATGACACCGCTTTGTGGCGACACCATCGTATCGAGTGCCATTCAAACCGTTCAGGTAAGTTGGAACACGCCGGCAGGTTCGCTTCCGGGTACCGATTATCAATTCGAAATGATTGAAATACCCGAAAACTCGTTCCTCGACCCCAAAGAAGCCTTCGACGCATCGGCCTATCCGCCATTTTACGAAGAAACAACAAAGTTGAATTCAATTTTGCTTTCCATTCAAAAAACAGTTTTAAATCCCGGCTACACTTATGCTTTCAGGGTAAGGGCTCTCGACCCTTCGGAGCGCATGCACTACCGCAATAACGGCTACAGCGAGGTTTGCTGGTTTACCTACAAACAATCAACCCCATGGAATCTGTCATTTTCTGATAATTCTACAAGATTGGTTTTTCTCAACCCACATAAAAATGGTGATACCCTGTCGGTGAACAACGAAAATGATTTTTTACTGAACTGGTGCTGGTTAGACAAAAACAATTCAATGGTAGATGATGAATACATTGCTAATAATAATATTGAAAAATACATTGTAAGCATACATAAATCGGGGAAAGGAATTAACAATGTTTCTTTTTCAAAAGAGTTAATACGCAACAGCGTGGACCAGTTAATCCCTAGCTACTTACAATTAACAAAAGAAGAGGCATTGAATATTGGGCTCGAAGATGGCCAAAGCTATACCGCAACAGTTGATGTTTTAAATTACGCGAATCAATTGGTTAAAAAGGTAGAAAGCCCCAACTTCATTTTTACAATTGCCGACGATGAAGAGCCAACCATAAATATTCCTGTTCAGGCGCTAATCAATTACAGTTTTAAGGGTTATCCCGAAATATTTCCGGTAATAAATTCTGAAGTTATTATCGAAGCATTTTCAACCCCCCGAAATGAAACATTAAATACAACCAAGTATAAAACCACTTTTAAATTATCATCTAATAAGAACGCAGATAATGAATTTTTTAGCATTACCTCACTTGTGGCTAAAACCAACAGCAGGGGGCAATTGGATACCACTATTTCCATACCCGAACAGTATTTAAAAACCGATGCGGTTGCTTTCAGCATAAAGTTGGCCAACAGTTAT
>DAOSWJ010000258.1:0-5141 GCA_035380005.1 Prolixibacteraceae bacterium
CCATTGCAATATTGGTTTTCTTTAACCGTCAGCGTGAGCAATTCCAAAAGCGGATTTATGCAATGACTATGGAAAATAACGAGTCGAAAATGTTGTTCCTGGCCAACCTTGCTCATGAGCTGAAAACACCGTAAACCTTATTGTATCACCAATTGAAGATATGATTATCAACAAAAACGAGCTGAATACAAAGTGGCATAACCACATTTACCTCATGCACCGTAATGCACGATATATAATGAAGCTGATTAACCAGATTATTGATTTTAGGAAAATGGACAGCGGTAATCTGAAACTTAATTTACAACACGAAAACATGGTTCAGTTAATCAACGATGTTTCGATAAATTTTAAGGCCTTCGAAAAGCAAAAAAATGTTGAATTGAAATTAAAATTACCCGAAAATCCTGTGTATTTGAATGTCGATTCAAATAAAATCGACGAGGTGTTGTATAATTTACTTTCTAATGCCTTTAAACACACCCCGCCCAACCACTTTATCGAAGTTGAATTTGAAATTAGTAAAATACCTCACGACGATAATTCCAATGGCGAAATTTGTATAAAAGTATTTAATGAGGGCAGTTCGCTACCCATTGGCGACGAAGAACAAATCTTTGAAAGATTTTATAAAAGTAACGACAAGGTTGAGGGAGCCGGCATTGGACTTTCGTTTGCTAAATCGTTGGTCGATTTGCATAATGGTCGAATTTGGGCCGAAAATATTCCCGAAAAAGGAGTTGCCTTTTTTGTTACTTTGCCTTATTCTAAAGCCGACAGTATGTATGTGGCCAACAAAACTAATCGCAAAATTATGGATCCCGAAGACAAGATAAGGAGGGATTTGTTAAGGTACGATTCAGATGTTGACTTTATTAGTGCCGATAAATTGCAAACGAAAGTGCTTATTGTTGAAGATAACGACGATTTGAGGCGTTATATGTTTGATTTATTGTCGCGTATTTATACTTGTTACGAAGCCGATAACGGTGAAAAGGCTTTTGAACTGGCTGTTGATATTGTGCCCGACATAGTAATTACAGACATTGTTATGCCTAAAATTGATGGTTTTCAGTTGCTTAGGCGTATCAAGGAAGATATTCGTACTTGCCATATTCCTGTAATAATGTTAACAGCTAAAAATTCGAGCGAGAACATGATTGCAGGTTATAAAACCGGAGTCGATGCATACATTGTAAAACCTTTCGAAACTGGTGTAATGTTATCACAAATAGCCCAATTGGTTAAAAACCGAAAGCTCATTCACGAAAAGTACAAGCAGCAAAATTTTATGGTAGAGGTTTCGACGCAAAACCTTACCCGCGACGATGTTTTTTTGAAGAAAGTAAAAAAATTGCTCGATAAACACATTGCCAACCCCGATTTTAATGTGAAAGAGTTATCTGCCGAATTGAACATGAGTACCACTCAGTTGTATCGGAAAATTAAAGCGCTCACAAATTATTCACCGGTTGAGTTTTTAAGGATAACCCGTTTGCACAAAGCACACGATTTACTGATTAAACAGAATTACAGCATTAAGGAGGTTTCGTTCTTAACAGGTTTTAATAATTTGTCGTATTTTGTGAAATGTTTCCGAGAGTATTTTAATGTTACCCCGGCAAATTTTAGAGATAAAATGTGGCCTGTTGATTGAAAGTTGTTTAACCAGAGCAGGGGGTAAATGTATCACAAATCGTACAATAATGATAAAAATATGCACAATTGATCGGGATTAGAAATTTTATACCAATAAGCAATTTTTAACCACGATGTTTTATTGCCAAATTTATATTTTTGACGTTCGTTAATTTTTTTCCATATTAATGCAATATCGCGATGATGAAAGGAAAACTTTTTATAATTACATGCTTTATTTTGATATTTGGCTTTGCTTGCAAAGACGACTTCGATAAATACGAAAGGCCAGAATGGCTCGAAGGAAAGGTTTATACTCAGTTGAAAAAAGACAGTCTTCTTTCAACATTTGCCAAATGTGTCAAAATTACCAATTACGATACCATTATCGATGTGTCGGGTAGTTACACCGTTTTGGCTCCTACCAACGAAGCCTTCGATGCATTTTTCCAACAGCACCCAACTTATAATTCGGTTGAAGATATTCCCTTGGATGAACTGACCGAATTGGTTGAGTTTCATATTATTCAAAATCCATGGAGTCGCGATCAGCTTCGTGCACTCGATGTAAATGGTTGGATCGACATTGACGACCCTTACAACGATAAACCTCGCGGGTTTAAGCGCGAAACTCTTTTGCAAAAAAGCAATTACCGCTTTGGAATAAAAGATATTGGTGAAAATACCCGCGACCTCATTATTGTTGATACAACAACCACAAATTGGAAAAGGGTAATAATTAACGACACTCGTAAATTTGCTCCATTTTTTTATTCAGAATATTTCAGTGTTTACGATTTACAACTTTCTGATTTCAACTTCTATTTTGGAAGAAATTTCGATAATCCCGATGATATTTATTTTGTTGATGCTAAAATTGTAAGCGACGAAAGTTTTGCCGAAAACGGTATTGTTTATAGTATCGATAAGGTAGTTACACCATTGCTTAATGCCAACGAAATTTTACGTAAGAAAAGAGATAGCCATAGTTACAATAAGTTTATCGATTTGGTAAACCGTTTTCCTTCTTTAAGTTATAACGAAGATGAAACGTTTGATCAGGCCGGTGCATCCGAAGGTTTGACTATTGATTCACTTTTTAACTTAAGTTATCCGTCACTTGCATTCGATATAACAAGCGAAGATACCAAAGCGCCGCTTGGCGGAGCAGGTATGCCCAATAATGTTACCATCAGGTTTCATCATGGTTTGGTTGCACCCACCAACGAGGCTTTTGATGCTTTTGTTGACCAATACATTAAAGGCGGAAACCAATGGGGAAGTCTCGAAAATGTTCCCGAGAGAATCCTGAAAATTATTGTCAACTCATATTTCTCTGCCAACCCTATTTATGAATCCGATTTGCTAAAAGGATATTATAATGGCGAACGCGACTTGGTTTATTTAGACCAATCGTCGATTGTTGAGAAAGTATTTGGCAGCAATGCAACTTTTATTGGTGTTAACAAACCAATTGTTCCACGTGCATTTAAAAGTGTAACCGGGCCTGTTTACCGTCAAAGAGGTTATTCTACCTTAATGAACGCCATTGAATATACAGGGTTGCTTTCGTCGTTAAAACGCCAAAATGAAGAATATACTTTATTTGCCCCTGACGATGCAACCTTGCAAGCCGACTCTTCGTTGTTATATACTTATTTTGAATATAATAACTTTGTATATGAATATTTCGATGTAATTACTCCGCATCCTATATTGAAGCAATATAGGATTTCTGACCCGGCTCCATTAAGGCTCTTGTTACTTAATCATGTGGCAGTTGAAAAACACCGGGGAGTAGCACGAAAAGAATTTTTGAAAACCCTAGCTGGTAACCATGTAATTTGGGATAACCAAACAGGAGTAGTAAAAGGAACCGGTTCTACCGTAAGGGGATATCAAGGGTCAACACCTGTCGATATAAAACCATTTAAAGTTAGCGAAGATGTTGATAATGGCGAAACTTATCGAATTCAATCATGGTTTACCTTTTCAACAACGCCAATATATGGTATGGTATCGATCAATTTCCCCGAGTTTCATGCCCTTATCGCAAAGGCAGGCTTGGCGCTCGATAAGGAATACCGTTACAGTTTTGTGTCGCAAAATCAAATATATACCATATTGGCACCAACAGCCGATGCGCTGAATGCCGTTAGTGCCGATACCCTTACAGGTAAAAACCTTGAGCGATTTGTTAAGTTGCATTTTATTGAAGGTGACATGATTTTTACCGATGGAAAATTACCCGAAGGTTATTATTCAACAGCATACACAATACCTGCCGGAAACGGTTTGGCTGCCCGTAAAGCTAAGGTATACATACAACCTGGTATTGACCTTATTAACATTAAGGCTAAAAACAACAGCAATTTTGCTACTGTTAACGAGTCGGAAAATACAAACCGTATTTGTGCACGCAGCCTAAGCTCTGAATCGAGCATGTATCCAAACATAATTTCAACGGGTGTAGTGCACCAAATCGATAAAGCATTGGAATTCGATTTAGTTGATATTGAATAACCAAACAAGCAAATTTAGTTAATGAACCTAAGGTGTTTATATAAAATGAAGAAAATTAGAAGATCCATCGTCCTGTTTGTAGCACTGGTACTTTTTTGTTTTGTTGAAAGTTATGCACAAAGTGGCCAGATTATTCGAGGAAGGATTGTCGATAAAAATGGCGGAGAATCATTAATTGGTGTTACCGTTGCCGAAATCGATACCGATAAACGTATTGTAGGTGGTACTGCTACCGACATTAATGGCGACTTTGTTTACACCATGCGCGACGCCTCAAATATGTTGAGGGTGAGCGTAATTGGTTACCATGCCAAAGAAATGAAACCGGTGTTCAACAAGGCAATGAGCATTGAACTCGAATCGAGCGATATCGAAATTGGTGCCGTTACTGTTACTGCCGAACGCCAATCGAAGTCGGGCTTAACCAATATCGAGGACCGCGATAAAGCTTCCTCTTCGGTTAAAGTCGATTTGATTGAAATGCAGGAAGTGGGTGTTACCTCTGCTGCCGATGCCCTTCAAGGTAAAATTTCGGGTCTCGATATTATCAGCGCTTCGGGCGACCCCGGATCTGGGTCGCAAATTGTAATACGTGGTTTGAGCTCTATTGGCAACAACAAACCTCTTATTGTAATCGATGGTATTCCGCAAGATAAAGTTAATTCTGATATTGATTTAAGTTCGGCCGACCAAGAGGACATCAGTAACATGATTAACATTGCCCTACAAGATATTAAATCGATTGAAGTTTTGAAGGATGCCGGTGCAACTGCCATTTATGGTTCAAAAGGTGCCGATGGGGTATTGCTCATCGAAACCCGTAGCGGTAAAATGGGCGCTGTACAATTCGAATACCAATATAAACACAGTTTCAATGTGCAGCCGCCTGCTATTCCAATGCTGAACGGCGATGAATACATTATGCTTCAGCTTGAGCAATTACACAACGCACGCGGTACTTTTGAGCTGCCTCGCGAAAT